>NZ_JBSFYQ010000007.1:0-140663 GCF_053599855.1 Micromonospora sp. NPDC005161 | reverse complement strand
CGTCCTTGCCCTCGTGGTCCTTGCCCTTGTCGTCCTTGCCGTTCTCGTCCTTGCCGTTCTCGTCCTTGCCCTCGTGGTCCTTGCCCTTGTCGTCCTTGCCGTTCTCGTCCTTGCCGTTCTCGTCCTTGCCCTCGTGGTCCTTGCCCTTGTCGTCCTTGCCCTTGTCGTCCTTGCCGTTCTCGTCCTTGCCGTTCTCGTCCTTGCCCTCGTCGTCCTTGCCGTGCTCGTCCTTGCCGTCGCGGCCGGAGGAGTTGTCCTCCTCGCGCCAATCGCCCTTGTCGTCGTGCACCGGCTTGAGCTTCACCTTGCCGGTGACCTTGGACCACACGAAGGCGTGCTCCTGGCGATCCGGGCAGATCTCGAGGAGCTTGACCTCTTCGCCGGCCTTGACGACGTGCGGCTTGGCGAAAACCTTGCCGTCACGGTCCTTGCCACCGTCGTGGTGCCCATCGGCGGACGCGATCCCCGGCGTGAACACCAGGAGCGCCGCACCGCCGAGCGCGGCGCCCGCAACGACCTTCCCGAGCATCTTCTTAGCCATGACCTGCGTCACTCCATCCCTGTTGTCCTGAGCTCGGCGACAACCGAGCTAAGACCGACGTTAGACCGTTTCATGAACTATGAAGGGAAACATTCGCGTTTTGACCTTTGCTGTTAGTAAGTGGCAAAGGGGTGCTACGCGGCTTTCTCCCCGCCGAGCGCCGTGTGCGAGCGCGACACCGGGTTCTGCGTCGCCACGGTGTTCCGCACTCGCTGTGCCGGCTCGGTCGGCTCATCCGGTAGCGGCGGCGTGGTTCCGCTCCTGCTGGTCGCGCGGTCTCGAAGGTATCGTCCGAGTCGGGTCACGGGCGCCGCCGCCGGAACGCATCGAGCCATTGCCATGGAAGCGCTCCCATGCAAGAATCGGCGCACGCGGTTCGGGGAGCCACACCGCGCAGGCAGGGAAGTCGAGGGCATCCGGTCCGCCGGACGACATCCCGCCGCCGACCGACCGCTCGCCGGTCGTTCACCACCACCACCACCGCCCGTCCGGGTCGGGCACCCCCCGCAGAACCCCGTTGGCGCCGGCGGCCGTCCGTTCCGGACGCCCACCGGGCCGTCTCGCCGGGCCGTACGCGAGCCCGGTCTCGCCCAAGGAGATCAGTGGCATGAATGTGTGGAGAAGGCTGTCCGGCCCACGCCGGGCCCTCGCGCTCGCCGGCGCGGGCGTCCTGGTCGCCGGCGGGTTGGTGACGATCCCCGTCACCGCGGCGCAGGCCGCGACCCAGTGCGACATCGCCTACTCGGCGAACGAGTGGCCCGGTGGCTTCACCGCGAGCATCACCATCAGGAACGTCGGCGACCCGATCAACGGCTGGACGCTCGGGTGGACCTTCCCGAACTCCAGCCAGCGGGTGCAGCAGGGCTGGTCGGCCGAGTTCACCCAGTCCGGCAGCCAGGTCACCGCGCGCAGCCTGTCCTACAACGGCAGCCTCGCCACCGGCGCGTCGACCAGCATCGGGTTCAACGGCGCGTGGAGCGGCAGCAACCCCAGGCCGACCTCGTTCACCCTCAACGGGGTGACCTGCAACGGTGGCACCACGCCGCCGACCACGCCCCCGCCGACGACCCCGCCCCCGACCACACCCCCGCCGACCACCCCGCCGCCGACCACGCCCCCGCCCGCCGGCAGCAAGGTGGACAACCCGTACGCCGGGGTCCGGGGATACGTGAACTCCGAGTGGAAGGCCAAGGCGGACGCCGAGCCGGGCGGCAGCAGGGTGTCCAACAACCCGACCGCGGTGTGGCTGGACCGGATCGCCGCCATCAACGGCACGCCGGACAGCAGCTCCAACGGCGCCTTCGGCGTGCGTGACCACCTGGAGGAGGCGCTGCGCCAGGGCGCCGGCTACATCCAGTTCGTGATCTACAACCTGCCCGGCCGGGACTGCGCGGCGCTCGCCTCCAACGGTGAGCTGGGCCCGAACGACCTGCCCAGGTACAAGGCCGAGTACATCGACCCGATCGCCGCGATCCAGGCCGACCCGAAGTACCGGAACATCCGGATCATCAACATCATCGAGATCGACTCGCTGCCCAACCTGGTGACCAACACCTCCGGGCAGGCTGGCGGCACGGCGATGTGTGACACGGTCAAGGCCAACGGCGCGTACGTCAACGGCGTCGGCTACGCCCTGGCGAAGCTGGGCACGCTCGGCAACGTCTACAACTACATCGACGCCGCGCACCACGGCTGGATCGGCTGGGACACCAACTTCGGCCCGACCGCCGACCTCCTGAAGGCCGCCGCGGTCGCATCCGGCAGCACGGTGGCCAACGTGCACGGGTTCATCGTCAACACGGCGAACTACTCGGCGCTGCGCGAGCCGTACGTCAAGATCACCGACACCGTGAACGGCACGTCGGTGCGACAGTCGAAGTGGGTCGACTGGAACTTCTACGTCGACGAGCAGTCGTTCGCCCAGGCGTTCCGGCAGAAGCTGGTCCAGGTCGGTTTCGACGCCAACATCGGCATGCTGATCGACACCTCCCGCAACGGCTGGGGCGGCACCGCCCGGCCCACCGGACCGGGCGCGACGACCAGCGTGGACACCCACGTCAACGGTGGCCGGATCGACCGCCGGATCCACGCCGGCAACTGGTGCAACCAGTCCGGCGCTGGCCTCGGCCAGCGGCCCAGGTCGGCTCCCGAGCCGGGCATCGACGCGTACGTCTGGGTGAAGCCTCCGGGCGAGTCGGACGGTTCCAGCGAGCTGATCCCGAACGACGAGGGCAAGGGCTTCGACCGGATGTGCGACCCGACGTACACCGGCAACGCCCGCAACGGCAACAGCGCGACGGGCGCCCTGCCGAACGCGCCGATCTCCGGCGCGTGGTTCTCCGCCCAGTTCCAGGAGCTGATGCGCAACGCGTACCCGGCGCTCTGACCGGATCGCTCCCGCACCCACCCGCCGCCGGCGGTAGGTGAGGCACCGCCGGCGGCAGGTTCCCCGGGTCCCCGGTCCGACCGTGACGGTCGGGCCGGGGACCCCCTCGTGCGCCCTGCTCAGGGCACGGTGCGCTCGATCGCCGCCCGACCCTGCTCGGCCAGGTCTCGGCGGGCCTTGTCCAGGTTCTCCGGGGTGAGGTCCTGCCCGCGGGCCATCACCAGATCCTCCGGCTCCCAGGGCTGTTCCGCGCCGGTACGGATGTTGTCCCCGCCGGCGCCGGTGCCCGTTCCGGTCGCCCCGGTGCCGGCGGCGTACGGGTCGCCGAGCAGGTCGTCGGTGCCCGGCGCGAGGTCGTCCGGCCGGTTGCGGGGCTCGCCGAAGGATGGGGTGTCCCGGTCCGGGCCGCCCCCGGTCCGCAGCTGCGGGACGGTGCTGTCATCGTCCGCCGCGGCGGCCATCTCCGGGCTCTCCTCCAGCGGCGGTCGGCGGTCGCGATCGGTCATGGTGCTGCCTCCTGTGTCCGACACGTTGCCTGATCCCCCTCGCGTACCCTCTCGGGCCGTGCCCATGCCCCCCGGTGGGCCGATGCGCGCCGACCGCCCGGCGCGCGGAGCGGCGCTGCTCCGCCTGCGTCTCGTCGATCAGCGGATCTTGTGCCGGCTGGCCATGGTTGTCCATCTGCTGTCGGGTCCCGCCCTGTTCCGGCCCGCTCGGGCGATCCGGCAGGCGGACCGTCCGGGCGTACCGGGGCACCCGGCCGGCTGGCCGGGGTGCCCGTGGTGTGTCGCTCAGCGACCCAGCACGCGGTCCAGGAAGTCCCGGTAGCGGCGTACCGCCATCCGCAGTTGCTCGGTGTCCGCCGAACCGGCGTCCTGCCATCCGCCCAGCGCGTTCTTCTGCGCGGCCAGCGCCGACGCGAGCGCCTGGATGGCCTCCTCCACCAGCGCCTGCGCCTCGCCCGCCGCCGCCTGCGGATCGTCCACGAAGCGCAGCTGCACGTCCCGCCAGCGGTCCCGGAAACGCTGTGC
Source organism: Micromonospora sp. NPDC005161 (assembly GCF_053599855.1). Lineage (NCBI taxonomy): Bacteria > Bacillati > Actinomycetota > Actinomycetes > Micromonosporales > Micromonosporaceae > Micromonospora > Micromonospora sp. NPDC005161. The sequence continues at coordinate 136,705 of NZ_JBSFYQ010000007.1, read as the reverse complement.
CGCGTCCGCGTCGAGGAGCGTGGCCGGCTCGGCCGCCACGGTCGACCCGACGGGTCGCGACGTACCGGCCGACTCCAACGAGGCGCCGCCGCCACTGGCGGCGAGCACCGGGTCGGCATCCGGCGAGACCGCGTCCGGGTCGACCATCTCCGGAGTGGCGCTGCCGTAGGCGGCCGCGTCCGCGTCACCGCCGGGATCGGTCAGATCACTGCGCCGCTCGGGCCCACCGTCGGTGCTTCCCGGCGGGGCGACGGTCCGCGCGGAGGTGTCCGCGTCGGCCCGGGCGTCGTCGGTCTCCGGATCGGTGCCCCGGCGGTGCAGTTCGGCGGTGGGGTCGGCCCGCAGACCCTCACGCTCGCCGTCCTCGGCGCCGTCGCCGGGCTGGGCGGTCCGCTCGGCCCGGGGGTCCGGCTGATCCTCCGGGCGCGGGCTGGCCAGCGCGGACGCCGCCACCGCATCGGCCACCGTGGTGGCGCCGAAGGTGGTCGGCAGCGGCCCGGGCTCATTGAACCCGCCCTCGTCGGTGCGGTCGTCGGCGGCTGACGGGTCGTCGAAGGTGCCCCGGTCGTCCAGGGCGTCCTCGGGCACGTCCGCGCGACCCGCCCGGTCGCCCGCAGGCGGCACCGGCACCGGCGCGGACCGGACGGCCTCCGAATGGTCGTTGCTCACCTGCTGCTCTTCCTGGCGCATCGGTGGCCTCCTCAGCGGCTCGTGGCGTCGTGCGGGGTGTCCGGATGGCGCTGCTCGGGCGGGCGGTGGCCGACCGGCTCCTCACCGAGCAGGTCGGCGAAGAGTGCCCGGTAGTGCACGACCGCCTGACGCAGCTCCTCGGTGCTGGCCTCGCTCCGGGAATTACGCAGGTGGATCTCGTGCGCGTCCCGGTAGTTGGTCAGCGTGCGAGCGTGGTCGACGGAGAGATGGGCGATCTGGTCCGAGAAGTCCCCGGTCGGGTATCCCTGCTCCTCGATGAGCCGGGTGACCAGCTCATCCGCGTCGCCCACGGTCTCTTGCGGCGAGTCGACGAAACGGACCTGAAGCTCCTCCCAGGCGGCGGCGTAGCGGGCCCGGGACTGCGGGGTGAGCGGCGTGAGCGTGAGCTCGGCGTGCCGGCGTTCCCGGTCGCGCAGCTCGCGCTCCGCGGCGGACCGGCTGTCCTGCTCCGCCACCACCCGGTCGTACTCCGGCCCGAAACGGCCGCGCAGCGCGCGACGTCGGCCGAGTGTCCGGACGGCCACGACCAGTGCCGCGATGGCCAGCACGACGAGCACGATGACGATTATCTGCGTGGGCGACATGGCTCCTCCTTCGTCACCTCGTATTCCCTCGGCGCACTGATCGCCAATCCCGATCCGGGGCACTTTCCTCATCGGTTCGTGTCCGGTGTCGCGGGACCTGCCTCCGATCGTGCGATGACGAGGGCCACAGCACGGGATCCGGCCAAAACTTGACTCGTTCCAGAAAGCGCGATTGTGTTGGATGGTTCGCCCCGGCCGGCAGCACGAAACACCCATCTGGAGGAGAGCGATGAGCGACCCACAGGCCAGCAAGCCGATCCTCACCACCCGGCAGGGCCACCCCGTGCACAACAACCAGCAGCAGCGGACGGTCGGTTCGCGCGGCCCCGCCACGCTGGAGAACTACCACTTCCTGGAGAAGATCAGCCACTTCGACCGGGAGCGCATCCCGGAGCGGGTCGTGCACGCGCGCGGCTTCGTCGCGCACGGCGAGTTCGAGACGTACGGGACGATCGGTGACGAACCGGCGGCCACCTACAGTCGTGCCAAGCTGTTCCAGACCAAGGGCAGGAAGACTCCGGTCACCATCCGGTTCTCCACCGTCATCGGCGGCCGGGACTCCTCCGAGGCCGCCCGCGACCCGCGCGGCTTCGCGGTCAAGTTCCGCAACGAGGACGGCAACTGGGACATGGTGGGCAACAACCTCCAGGTCTTCTTCATCCGCGACGCGATCAAGTTCCCCGACGTGATCCACGCGCTGAAGCCGGACCCGGTGACCTTCCGCCAGGAACCGAACCGGATCTTCGACTTCATGTCGAACACGCCGGAGTCGATGCACATGCTGACCTGGCTCTTCTCCCCGTACGGCATCCCGAAGAACTACCGCACCATGCGGGGCTCCGGGGTCAACACCTACCGTCTCGTCAACGCCCAGGGCGAGGCCGTGCTGGTCAAGTTCCACTGGATGACCCAGCAGGGCGAGCACAACCTCACCCAGGCCGAGGCGGACGCGATCCAGGCCACCGAGCTGGGCCACGCCTCCAAGGACCTCTACGAGGCGATCGAGCGCGGCGAGTACCCGCAGTGGGAGCTCAACGTGCAGATCATGAGCGACGACGAGCACCCGGAGCTGGACTTCGACCCGCTCGACGACACCAAGATCTGGCCGGAGGAGCAGTTCCCCTACCTGCCGGTGGGCATGATGACCCTCAACCGCAACATCACCGACCACCACGACGAGAACGAGCAGATCGCCTTCGGCACCGGTGTGCTGGTCGACGGCATCGACTTCTCCGACGACAAGATGCTGGTCGGTCGCACCTTCTCCTACTCGGACACCCAGCGCTACCGGGTCGGCCCGAACTACCTCCAACTGCCGGTCAACCGGCCGCGCGAGGACGTGCAGGTCAGCACCAACCAGGGCGGCGGCCAGATGTCGTACGGGGTGGACCACCGGGGCGGCAACCCGCACATTAACTTCGAGCCGTCCTCGGTCGCCGGTCTCCAGGAGGCCGACGAGTCCTACCGGGAGTACCGCCCGTTCGTCTCCGGGCAGATCATGAAGGCCCCGATCGAGCGGCAGAACAACTACTCCCAGGCCGGCCGGCGCTTCCGTGAGATGGCGGACTGGGAGCGCGACGACCTGATCCTCAACCTGACCACCCTGCTGGCCCAGTGCGACAAGCACATCCAGGAGAAGATGGTCTGGCACTTCAGCCAGTGCGACGAGAACTACGGCCGGCGGGTCGCCGAGGGGCTCGGCATCGCCGCCGACGCCTGATCCGCACCGCGCCACGACGAGCGCCCCGCCGGTCCGCCGGCGGGGCGCTCGCCGTAACGGACGGATTGCATGTCGGAGCGTCCATGTTGGCGCGACAGGCGGTAGTGCAACGCGGTGTGATTACGTATCCTGCCCAAGGCGCCCGCGCCCGTGCCCGGCCCCATGGCCGGGCGCAACCGGCCGGCGCGTTGCCCGGCGGTGCCGGCGCACCTCCTGCCACCCCTGCACGGGCGAGGTCTGATGAGAACCCGCGACTGGCCGATCCGCTCGAAGCTGACCGCATTGGTCGTCGCGCCGGTGACCGCGCTGCTGGCGTTGTGGATCTTCGCCACCACGCTGACCTTCGGTCCCGCCCTGAACCTGCTCTCCGCCCGCACCCTGCTGTACGACCTGGGCCGCCCCGGCGAGGTTGTGGTCACCGAGCTGCAACGGGAACGCCGCCTCTCGGTGGTGCAGCTCGCCGGCACCACCGAGCTGCCAGCCCTGGTCGAGCAGCGGCAGCGCACCGACCGGGCGGTCGCCGAGCTGCGCCGCCGGGTCGACGGGGAGGAGCTGCGCGACGCCGCCGACGACCTGCTCGACACCCGGGTCGACCAGCTGGTCACCGCCCTCGCGGCGCTGCCGGCCGGCCGGGACTTCATCGACGACCGCAAGGTGGACCGGACCGGCGCCATCGGCCTCTACAGCGGCATGATCTCCTCGGCCTTCCAGGCGTTCGCCGGCATGGCGAACCTGACCGAGCCCGACCTCAACCGGCAGGCGCTGGCGCTCACCGCGCTGGGCCGTTCGCGGGAGCTGCTCGGCCAGGCCGACGCCCTGCTGGCCGGCGCGCTGGCGGCAGGCCGGTTCGCCGAGGGGGAGCACACCCAGCTCGTGCAGGCCATCGGCAACCAGCGGTGGCTCACCGAGAGCGCGGTGGCCGACCTGCCCGAGGCGGGTCGGGCCGCGTACCAGCGGCTGACCGAGGGTGCGGCGTTCACCCGGCTACGCACCATGCAGGACGCGCTGGTCGTGGCCAACGGGTCCGGCCGGCCACCGGTGGACGCGGCGACCTGGCAGGCCAGCCACGACGCGGTGCAGCAGCAGCTGCGCGACTTCGAGCTGGCCGAGGCCGACGGGCTCGCCGACCGCTCGGTGCCGATGGCGGTCCGGATCCTGGTCCGGCTGGCCGCCGCCGGGGTGCTCGGGCTCGTCGCCGTGGTGATCTCGGTGCTGGTGGCGCTGCGGGTCGGCCGGACGCTGGTCCGACGGCTCGGCGGGGTCCGCACCGCCGCGCTAGAGCTGGCCGAGCACCGGCTGCCGGACGTGGTGACCCGGCTGCGCCGTGGTGAGCAGGTCGACGTGGCCCGGGAGGCGCCCCCACTGGAATACGGCCACGACGAGATCGGCGAGGTTGGGCGAGCCTTCACCGAGGTGCAGCGCACCGCGGTCCAGGCCGCGGTGGACGAGGTCACCCTGCGCCGAGGGCTCAACGAGGTCTTCCTCAACATCGCCCGGCGCAGCCAGAGCCTGGTGCACCGGCAGTTGCACCTGCTGGACCGCATGGAACGTCGCGCCGAGGACCCGGACGAGCTGGCCGAACTGTTCCAGGTGGACCACCTGGCCACCCGGCTCCGCCGACACGCCGAGGACCTGGTCATTCTCGCCGGCTCCGCGCCGGGCCGGGGCTGGCGCAACCCGGTCGCGATGGTCGACCTGATCCGGGGCGCGAGCTCCGAGGTCGAGTCGTACGACCGGGTGGACATCACCGCCGTGCAGCCGGCCGGCGTGCTGGGCCGGGCCGTCGGCGACGTCATCCACCTGCTCGCCGAGCTGATCGAGAACGCCACGGCCTTCTCACCGCCGGACACCCGGGTCACCGTCACCGGGGAGCAGGTGGCCAGCGGGTACGCGCTGGAGATCACCGACCAGGGGCTGGGGATGTCCGCCGCGGCGCTGGAGAGCGCCAACGTCCGGCTCGCCAGCTCGCCCGAGTTCGACCCGGCGCAGAGCGCCCGACTCGGTCTCTTCGTGGTGGCCCGCCTCGCCGCACGGCACGGGGTGCGGGTGCGGCTGCGCCCGTCCGGGGAGGGCGGGGTGACCGCCGTGGTGCTGGTCCCGGCCGACCTGATCACCACCGAGCCGCCGGCCGGTCCCGATCCGGCCGGGCTGGGCGCCGCGCCGGCCGGCCCGGACCGGCGGCTGGCGCGGACCGGCCGGCGCGCTGCCGTGCCCCGGCCCCGGGCCGGCCGCAACCGGTCACTCACCGCCCCGCTCACCGCCAGCGCCCCGGCCGCCCGACCCACCGGCACACCGGTGCCGGACCCGGCGCCCGCGAACGGGCCGGGCGCCAACGGGTCGGGCGATGGCGAGTTGTCGCCGACCGGACCGGCCACGGTCCGCGGGCCAGGTGACGGTGCGGCCGACGGGGTGCCGTCCGGCGGCGAGGCGGTGGACGAGCTGGACGGGTTGCCCCGCCGGGTGCGGCGACGTACCCCGGCATCCCGGCCCCGGTCGACGGTCACCGACACCCCGACGCCCCGATCGCCCGAGGAGGTGCGTCGGGTGATGTCGGCTCTCCAGGCCGGCACCGCCCGGGGCCGCGCCACCGTCGTCCCCCCGGCCGCCGGCCCGATACCTGCCCGAGCCGCCGACCCGGGGCCCACCCCGGCCGCCGACCCCGCGCCCGCGGCGGCCTCCGAACCCCTGACCGCGACTGAGAGGGACGCCTAGTGCCGCATTCGACGAAGCAGAGCGCAGGCCTCGACTGGCTGCTCGACGAGTTGGTGGAACGGGTACCGGCGGCTCGGGAGGCGGTGGTGCTCTCCGCCGACGGGCTGCTGCTCGGCTCCTCGGCCGAGCTGGAGCGCTCCGACGCCGAGCACCTCTGCGCCCTCGCCGCCGGCTTCTCCAGCCTGGCCCGAGGCGCGAGCCGGCACGTGGACGGCGGTCCGGTCCGGCAGACCGTGGTGGAGATGGAGTCGGCGTACCTCTTCGTCACCGCCGCCGGGCAGGGCACCTGCCTGGCCGTGGTGAGCGACACCGACGCGGACATCGGCCTGGTCGCGTACGAGATGGCGATGCTGGTGATCCGGGTGGGGGAGTACCTCACCGCGCCAGCCCGATCGTCGGCGGGCGCCGGTGATGCGAACTGAGCCGCCCGGGCCGCAGCACGAGTGGCTGGACGGCGACGCCGGCCCGGTAGTGCGCCCGTACACCCTCACCGGCGGCCGGGTACGCTCCGCCGTCGATGGGTTCGACCTCGTCGCGTTCGTACTGGCCGGGTCGGATCTCGACCCGGCGGCCGACCCGCGGCTGCTCCCGGAGCACCGGCGGCTGGTCGCGCTGGCCCGCCGGCCGGTGTCGGTGGCCGAGCTGGCGGCCGAACTGGACCTCGCGGTCGGGGTGGTCCGGGTGCTGCTCGGAGACCTCCTCGCCCGGGGCCTGGTCGCGGTGCACGAGCCGCCGGCCGCCGGCCACCTTCCTGACAACGACATCCTCAAGGCGGTGGTCAGTGGACTTCGTGCGCTATGACCATGCGGGCTCCGGCACCACCATCCCGCTGGCACTGAAGATCCTGATCGCCGGAGGCTTCGGGGCCGGCAAGACGACGCTGGTGAGCGCGCTGAGCGAGGTTCGGCCGTTGCAGACCGAGGAGGTGCTGACGGGCGCCGGGATCGGCACCGACGACATCTCCGGGGTGGAGGGGAAGTCGACCACCACCGTGGCGATGGACTTCGGCCGGATCACCATCAACGACGATCTCCAGGTCTACCTGTTCGGCACACCGGGCCAGGACCGGTTCTGGTTCCTCTGGGACGAGCTGGCCTTCGGCGCACTCGGCGCGGTGGTGCTCGCCGACACCCGGCGGCTGGCCGGCTGCTTCCCCTCCATCGACTACTTCGAGCAGCGCGGCATCCCGTTCGTGGTGGGTGTGAACTGCTTCGACGACTCCCGCCGATTCAACCTGGAGACCGTACGCCGGGCGCTGGACCTCGACCCGGACGTGCCGATGGTGCTCTGCGACGCGCGGGACCGGCAGTCCGGCAAGCTGGTGTTGATCTCCCTGGTCGAGCACGTGGCCCGGCAGCGCGGCGAGCCGGTGCCGGCCGCCTGAGTCGCCGCCGCGGCGCCGATCCCCGGGCCGGAAAGCCGGTTAACGGGCCGGCATCGCGGGCAGCCTCTGGTTGGATCGACGCAGGAAGCCGGCGGAGGGGTTGGACGTGAGTGGTCAGGTCGAGGTCGTCCACATCGGGGTTTACACCGCGCAGAGCGGCGGGCGGGGCAGTGGCATCGTCGCGGCCCGCCGTGACCCGGCCACCGGGGAGCTGACACCGCTCGGCACGGTGGCGGTCACCCCGTCGCCCTCCTTCCTGGCCCGGCACCCCACCCGCCCGGTGCTCTACGCGGTGAACGAGCTGACAGACGGGGAGGTCAGCGCCTGGCAGGTCGGCCCCGACGGGGCGCTGGATCCGCTGGGCAGCTGGTCGACCGGCGGCGCGGACCCCTGCCACCTGGCCGTGCTGCCCGACGGAGGGCATCTGGTGGCGGCCAACTACGGCGGCGGCAGCGTCGCGGTCTTCCCGCTCGACGGGCGGGGCGTGCCCGGTGAGCGCACCGACCTGGTGGTGCACGAGGGGCACGGCGCCGACCCGGAGCGTCAGGAGCGGGCGCACAGCCACATGGTCTCCCCGGGCCGCGGTCAAGGGCCGCTGCTCGCGGTCGACCTCGGCACCGACTCGGTCTACCGGTACGACCTGGACGGCGCGAGCGGTCGGCTGGTGCCCCGCCGGCCCCGGATCCGTACGGCGCCCGGCACGGGCCCCCGGCACCTGGCCCGCCACCCCGACGGGCGGCGCTGCTACCTGGTCGGCGAGCTGGACGCCTCGGTCACCGCGTACGAGCTGACCGACGACGGCGCGCTGCACCAACGCGGCCGGGTCGAGGCGAGCGAGCGAGCCGGCCATGTCCAACCGTCGGAGGTCGCGGTCGCCCCGGACGGCCGGTTCCTCTACGTCGCCAACCGGGGTGTGGGCACCATCGCCGTCTTCGACCTGGCCGGCGAGCTGCCCGAGCTGGTGGCCGAAGTGGACACCGGTGGCGAGTGGCCCCGGCACTTTGCGTTGATCGGGGAGCACCTGTACGTCGCCGACGAGCGGGCCGACATGGTGCGGGTTTTCCGGCGGGACGCCGGCACCGGCGTCCCGTCGCCGATCGGCGAGCCCGTGCCGGTGCCGAGCCCGACCTGCGTGCTGCCGTGAGCTGTGGAGCCGATGGGGCGAGACGTGAGGCTGGCACCGATTTGGCAACACCATGGGGCCGCTTCATCACTCTGTGTTGCTAAACAGCGATCAACTGTTTCTCCTCCGTAACTTTAGTCCGAACGGATGTGGCAGAGGGGGCACCTTGTACGCAAGATGGTCACCGTGTCAGCAGGCCGCCATCGCATGCGTTCGAAACTTCATCTAGCAGCCGCCGCCGCTACGGCGACGGTGCTCGTCGTCACGACCGGCGTCTGGTTCGGCTATCGGGAGCTGATCCAGCCGAGCTGTTCGGGGGAGATTCGGCTCGCCGTGGCAGTCGCCTCCGAGCTCGCGCCGGCGGTGGACGCCGCCGCGTCGCAATGGGTCAAGGACGGCGCCGCGGTAGGCGGCACCTGCATCCGGGTGGACGTCTCCGCCTCCGACCCCGTCGACGTGGCCGCCGTGGTGGCGGCCAAGCACGGTGCCGTCCTGGCCGGCGTCGGGCAGGCCAGCGGCACCGCCATCACCCCGGACGTCTGGGTGCCGGACTCCTCGACCTGGCTGCTGCGGTTGAAGAAGGACGCCACGGCGTTCGCTCCGACCAACAGCGCCTCCATCGCGCGCAGTCCCGTCGTCGTGGCGATGCCCGAGCCGGTGGCCGGGCGGTTGGGCTGGCCCAAGAAGAAGTTCACCTGGACGGACCTGCTCAAGCAGGTCAACAACCCGGGCACCCCGCTGCGCACCGGGATCGTCGAGCCGACCCGGGACGCGGCCGGCCTGTCCGGCCTGCTGTCGTTGACCGCGGCGGCCAGCGCCGCCGGCGGCGACGCGCAGCGCAACACCGTCGGTGCGCTGCGGGCGCTGGCCACGGGGCGGTCCTCGCTCCGCAACGACCTGCTGGCCCGGTTCCCGGCCGCCACGGACCCGACGTCCATCGCCAGCGGTCTCGGCGCGGCGGCACTGTCCGAAGAGGACGTGATCGCCTACAACAGCAAGGAGCCGCCGGTAAAGCTCGCCGCGCTCTACATGGAGCCGGCGCCGATGCCGCTGGACTACCCGTACGCGGTGCTGCCCGGCATCGAGCCGACCAAGGCCTCGGCGGCCCGGGTGCTGTACGAGTTGCTCACCACCCGCGCGTTCCGCGACCGGCTGGCGGCGCAGTCGCTGCGCGCGCCAGACGGCAACTGGGGCGCCGGCTTCAAGGCGCCGCAGGGTGCGCCGAGCCCGGCCGGCGGCGCGTCGTCCGCGCCGCCCGCCGGCGGCACCGCCGCGGGTGGCCTGGACCCGGCCGCGATACAGCGGGTCGTCTCCAGCTGGTCGATCGCCACCCAGTCCGGCCGGATGCTTGCCGTCGTCGACGTCTCCGGCTCGATGAAGGCAGAGGTGCCGAGCGCCAACAACCGGAGCCGGGAGGAGGTCACCGTGGACGCGGCCCGCCGCGGCCTCGGCCTCTTCGACGACTCCTGGTCGATCGGCCTGTGGACCTTCTCCACCAAGCTGGTCGGCAGCCGGGACTACAAGCAGCTGATCCCCATCGGCCCACTCTCCGCCCAGCGGGCCCAGCTGGAGGGGGCGCTCGGCTCGATCAAGCCCTCCAGCGGCGACACCGGCCTCTACGACACCACGCTCGCCGCGTACCAGGCGGTGCAGGAGGACTGGCAGCCCGGCCGGGTCAACTCCATCGTGCTGTTCACCGACGGCAAGAACGAGGACACCAACGGCCTCAGCCAGGCCCAGTTGCTCGCCAAGCTGAAGCAGATCGCCGACCCGGAGCGACCGGTCCAGGTCATCATGATCGGTATCGGCGAGGGCGTCAGCAAGGCCGAGCTGGAGTCGATCACGAAGGTGACCGGTGGCGGCAGCTTCGTCACCAAGGACCCGAGCGAGATCGGCAACATCTTCCTCAACGCCATCGCGCTCCGCCCGCCGGCGCCGCGCTGATTCGAGGCACAGCCGCGAAAGGGGCCCGCCGTCCGCTGATTCGGTACGGCGGGCTCCTTCTCGGTAGCCCTCGACTGTTGAAGAAAAGTGACGGCAATACGTCGGAAGTAACCGGCGGCCATAGTTGTCAGGGCAGGATGTCGACAGGTTCCGGCGTTGTCGTTCGGCCCCCCGATCCGACCCGTCGGCCGGGGCCGTCCTGATCAGAGTGGGAGGGCCGGTGACCGCGGCGACACTGTTGACCCCCGCCAACAGGTCGGGACAGCCTGGCAGCCGTCCGGCCGGGCTGGTGACGCGCGCCGACGAACGGTCGTACGTCCGGGTCCTGGTGGTGCTGGACACCACCATCCTCATCATCGCGCTGCTCGTCGGGTACGTCGCCCGGTTCGGTGACGATGAGCCGAGCGGCTCGGACATCCCGTACGTGCTGGTCGCGCCGGGGCTGGTGCTGGCCTGGCTGGTCTCGCTCAAGGCGCTCGGCTGCTACGACGACCGGGTGATCGGTTACGGGGCGGACGAGTACCGGCGGGTCAGCTCGGCCAGCCTGCGGCTCGCCGGTGCGATCGCCATTGCCGGGTACATCGCCGACGTCGGCGTCTCCCGGGGCTTCCTCGGCATCACCTTCGCGGTGGGCACCGTCGGGCTGGAAGTCGCCCGCTTCGCCGCCCGTAAGCGTCTGCACCGGGCCCGCTCACGTGGCGCCGGCTGGTCTCGGAAGGTGCTGGTGGTCGGCGACACCGCGCACGTGCTGGAGCTTGTGCACACGTTGCGCCGGGAGCCGTACGCCGGCTACCACGTGGTCGGCGCGTGCATCCCGGACGCGCTGCTGGCGCCGGTGGCGCAGCGGTTGGGTGACGTGCCGGTGGTGGGATCGTTCCGCGGCATCCCGGAGGCCGCCACCGCGATCGGCGCGGACACCGTCGCGGTCACGGCCTCCGGCGAGCTGACCGCCGCCCGGTTGCGCCGGCTCGGCTGGCAGCTGGAGGGGACGGGCGTCGACCTGGTCGTCGCGCCCGCGCTGACGGACGTGGCCGGCCCGCGGATCCACACCCGCCCGGTCGCCGGGCTGCCGCTGATCCACGTCGAGGCGCCCGAGTTCCGCGGCGCCCGAAAGCTGGTCAAGGGCTTCGTCGACCGGTCCGCCTCCTCGCTGGCGCTCGCGCTGCTGCTGCCGCTGATCGCGATCATCGCCTTGGCCATCAAGCTGAACAGCCGGGGCCCGGTGCTGTTCCGGCAGGTCCGGGTCGGTCGGGGCGGGCAGGAGTTCGGGGTGTTCAAGTTCCGGACCATGGTGGTGAACGCCGACGCGCTGCTCGCCGAGCTGGCCGCCCGCAACGAGACCGACGGTCTGATGTTCAAGATGCGTGACGATCCTCGGGTCACCCGGGTCGGCCGGCTGCTGCGCAAGTGGTCGCTCGACGAGCTGCCGCAGCTGGTCAACGTGCTGCTGGGCCAGATGAGCCTGGTCGGGCCGCGCCCGCCGCTGCCCTCCGAGGTGGCCCGCTACGACGGCGACGTGGCCCGGCGGCTGCTGGTCAAGCCCGGCATGACCGGTCTGTGGCAGGTCAGCGGCCGGTCCGACCTGAGCTGGGAGGACGGCATCCGGCTCGACCTCTACTACGTGGAGAACTGGTCCCTCGCCGCCGACCTCACCATCCTCTGGAAGACCTTCGGCGCGGTGGTGAACAGCCGCGGCGCGTATTAGGGCGTGTTTCAGCCGGGCCGGTCACGGCTGCGGGCCGGTCCAGTCCAGGCAGACCACCACCGCGTCGTCGACCAGGTCACCGGAGACGAACGCGCGCAGGTCACCGATCAGCGACCGGACGGCGTCCAGCGGCTCCATCGGGCCGGTCCGCCGCAGGAACCGGTCCAGCGCCGTCTCGCCGTAGCGCGTGTGCTGCCCGGCGGCCTCCACCACGCCGTCGCTGACCACGAAGATCCGGTCGCCGCGCTCCAGCGGGAACCGCTGCTCGTGGTAGTCGGTCGCCTCGAACATGCCGAGTGGGAACTGCGCCTCCAGCGGCTGCTCGGTGACCTTCCCCTCGCGCAACAGGACCAGACGGGGCGAGCCGGCGTCGACCACCGTCAGCACCCCGGAGCGCAGGTCCAGCTCCATCAGCAGGGCGGAGAGGTGCCGTTCACCCCGGTACTCGTCGTACAGCGCCTGGTCGGCGAGGGCGGCCTGGTCGGCCAGGCCGAGCCCGGCCCGGCGGGCGTTGCGCAGCGCGTGGGTGGCCAGCGAGGTGAGCAGGGAGGCCGCGACGCCCTCGCCGGTGCCGTTGACGGTGGACAGCCAGAGCCGCTGCCCGTCGTCGGACCAGTCGAAGCTGTCGCCGCGCACCGTGTACGCCGGCTCCAGCTGCCCGGCCAGACTGAACGACGGCCGGATCCGGCTGCGACCCGGCAGCAGGTCCCACTGCATCTCCGCCGCCAGGGTGAGCCGCTGGCTGCGCCGCGCGGCGCGATAGACGTCGGTGCCGGCGGCGACGGCGGCCAGCTCGTGGGCGAGCGCGGTGGCGATGTCGGCCAGCTCGCCGAGGAGGGCCGGGTCGTCCGGGACCGGCGCCAGTCGCAGGACCCCCCGACGCTCGCCGCGCATGCTGACCGGGAGCCAGACGGTGCCGGCGGCGAGCACCGGCGACTGGTGGTCGAAGGCACGCCAGGCGGGGTGCCCGGGACCCGTGACAGGGTCACCCTCGGTGAGGGGCAACAGCTCCGAGAGTCGGTAGTCGACCTGGTACAGCTCCGTCTCGGTGATCCCGTACGAGGCGGCAAGAACGTCGCCGACGCCGCCGACGAGGCGGTCGGCGGGTGTCTCGTTCAGGGTACGTCGTGCCCGATTGACCGGTTCGCTCATCACCGCTCCCTTGATCAAAGCTCGACCACCAGTGGGTTCGGAGTAGTCTCGGGCCACCATGGCCGAAGTGAACGGTCCGCCGGACCCTGAGACGAGTATGGCTGCCGCTCTAGACGCGGCGGCGGCTGCCCTGCTGACCCTGTGGGAGTCGGCTCGGGAGGGAACCGCCAGTCGGGTGTCCGGAGCGCAGCTACGGGCTGTGATGGTCGTCGAGCTGTACGACGGGATCAACCTGCGCGGGCTCGCCTCCCGACTCGGCATGCTGCTCAGCTCCGCCAGTCGGCTCTGCGACCGGCTGGTCGCCGCCGGAATGCTGGAGCGTGAGCCAGGCCGTTTCGACCGGCGGGAGATTGCCCTGCACCTCACCCCCGAGGCCCGCCGGCTCCTCGCCGAGCTGCGCGCCGACCGACAGGCGCAACTCGCCGTCGTGCTGGCCGGGATGAGCCCCGCGGGTCGCACCGCGCTGCTGCACGGGATGCGGGAATTCGACGAGACCGCCCGCCGGCAGCAGGCGCAGACGTCGGCGCCGGACGACCTGGAGCGGCCCACCGGGCGGGCGGGCGGGCGACTGGCCGGAGGACCCGGACCGGCCGCGCCGGGCGGAGTGGACGAACCTGTCGGATGGCCACGGCGGGCCGGTGGGCGCACATCGGGAGTCGCCGACCGGGGAACCTCCGGTGGCTCGGACCGCCTGACCGCGGCGGCGCCGGGTGGCCCCAGGCTCCCGCACCGCTGACCGGACCGGCGATGCCGCCCCGGCGGGGACCGGGCGCCGGTCAGCCGGAGCGGGCCAGCCAGCCGGCGGGTCGGGCGACGATCTGGCGCACCACCGAGCCGGCCGCGCCCACCACAGCGGCCTCCGCGCCGAGCGTCGCCGGCCGGACCGTCACCGGCGACCAGGCGGCGGTGAGCACGCGGCTGGCGATCTCGGCGAGCACCGGGGGGCACAGCCAGGGCGCCAGCGGGGCGTACCCGCCGCCGAGCACGACGGTGTCCAGGTCCAGCAGGTTGACCACGCCGGCCACCGCGACACCCAACGCCGTCCCGGCGTCGTGCAGTGCCCGCAGCGCGTCAGCGTCGCCGGCCTCGGCCAGCTCGGCCAACCGCGCCGTCGCGGTGTCCGCGGGAAGTTCCGCCCGGGTCAGCCCGGCGGCGGCCACGATCGCCTCCTGGCCGGCGTACTGCTCCAGGCAGCCCTGCCCACCGCAGCGGCACGGGCGGCCCTCCGGGTGGACCGGGAGGTGCCCGATCTCACCGCTCCAACCGCGTACGCCGCGAAACAGCGCACCGCCCAGCACGATTCCGGCGCCGATGCCGACCTCGCCGGAGATGTGCAGGAAGCTGGCCGGGCCGGGCGGCCGGGAGTGCAGCTCGCCGAGCGCGGCGAGGTTGGCCTCGTTGTCCACCACCAGCGCCGGTACGCCGGGCACCCGCTCGGTCAACGGCGGGTGCCCGGCGAGCAGCGCAGGCACCGGCACGTCGTGCCAACCGAGGTTCGGCGCGAGCCGGACCAGCCCGACGCCGTCCACCAGGCCCGGCACGGCGAGCGCGGCACCGGCCAGGGTGAGGCCCTGCCGGGCGGCGTCGGCGCGGGCCCGCGCGGCCATCTCGACGAGTCGGGCGAGTGCCTCGGCGGGGGCGACCGGGCGCAGGTCGGCCCGGTGCACGGTGCGGTGCCGGACCTGGCCGGAGAGGTCCACCACGCAGACCGCCAGGTAGTCGACGTTGACCTCCAGGCCGAGCCCGGCCGGCCCCTGGTCGGCCAGCACCAGGCCCCGGGCCGGTCGGCCGGCGCCGGCCCGGGGCGCCGGATCGGCCTCGCCGACCAGCCGGCCGGCGAGCAGGTCCTCGACCACCGCGGAGACGGTGGCCCGGGTCAGGCCGGTCGCCGTGGCGAGGTCGGCCCGGGACGGGGGACGGTCGGCGGCGGCGATCCGGCCGAGCACCAGGGCGAGGTTGAGCTCGCGGAGGCTGCCCTGACGGACGGCGCCGGCCGGAGCGTTGGTGAGGCTCACCCCTTGACAGTGCCACAGGCCGCGCAAATAATTCAATCGCTGAACAAATAGTGGACGACACACCCCGGAGGCCCTCATGGCACCCCGTCCCACCCCCGCCGACAAATTCTCCTTCGGGCTCTGGACCGTGGGCTGGCAGGCCCGTGACCCGTTCGGTGACGCGACCCGCCCGGAGCTGGACCCGGTCGAGACGGTCAACCGGCTCGCCGAGCTGGGCGCCTACGGGGTCACCTTCCACGACGACGACCTGGTCCCGTTCGGGGTCGACGCCGCCACCCGCGACCAGCACATCGCCCGGTTCCGTAAGGCCCTCGACGAGACCGGCTTGGTGGTGCCGATGGTCACCACCAACCTCTTCAACCACCCGGTCTTCAAGGACGGCGGCTTCACCAGCAACGACCGCGACGTCCGTCGGTACGCGCTGCGCAAGGTGCTGCGCAACGTTGACCTGGCCGCCGAGTTGGGTGCGAGCACGTTCGTGATGTGGGGCGGCCGGGAGGGCTCGGAGTACGACGTCGCCAAGGACGTCCGCGCCGCGCTGGACCGCTACCGCGAGGCGGTCGACCTGCTCACCCAGTACGTCATCGACCGGGGCTACAACCTGCGCTTCGCGCTGGAGCCCAAGCCCAACGAGCCGCGCGGCGACATCCTGCTGCCGACCGTCGGGCACGCGCTCGCCTTTATCTCCCAGCTGGCCCACCCGGAGCTGGTCGGTCTCAACCCGGAGGTCGGGCACGAGCAGATGGCCGGGCTCAACTACGCCCACGGCATCGCCCAGGCGCTCTGGCAGGGCAAGCTGTTCCACCTGGACCTCAACGGCCAGCGCGGCGTCAAGTACGACCAGGACCTGGTCTTCGGCCACGGTGACCTGATGAACGCGTTCGCCCTGGTGGACCTTCTGGAGAACGGCGGCCCGAACGGCGGGCCGACCTACGACGGCCCCCGGCACTTCGATTACAAGCCCTCCCGCACCGAGGACATGGACGGGGTGTGGGCATCGGCGGCGGCCAACATGAGCACGTACCTGCTGCTCAAGGAGCGGACCGCGGCGTTCCGCGCCGACCCCGAGGTGATCGAGGCACTGGCAGCCAGCAAGGTCGGCGAGCTGAGCACCCCGACCCTGAACCCCGGCGAGGGGTACGACGAATTCCTCGCCGACCGGTCCGCGTTCGAGGAGTTCGACGTCGACGCGGCGGCCGCCCGGGGCTTCGCCTTCGTCCGGCTCAACCAGCTCGCCGTCGAGCACCTGCTCGGCGCCCGCTGAGGCCCCGCCATGCCGCTGGTCGCGGGCGTTGACTCGTCCACACAGTCCTGCAAGGTGGTCATCCGGGACGCGGAGACCGGCGCCCTGCTCCGGCAGGGCCGGGCGCCGCACCCGGACGGCACCGAGGTCGACCCGGAAGCCTGGTGGCAGGCGCTGCGCAGCGCCGCCGAGGAGGCCGGTGGGCTCGCCGACGTGGCGGCGGTCTCGGTCGCCGGCCAGCAGCACGGCATGGTCTGCCTCGACGAGGACGGCCGGGTGGTCCGCCCGGCGCTGCTGTGGAACGACACCCGCTCCGCCGACGCCGCCGCCGACCTGGTCGAGGAGGCCGGCGGCGGCGCGGCGGGGCGCCGCTTCTGGGCCGAGGCCACCGGCAGCGTGCCGGTGGCCAGCTTCACCATCACCAAGCTGCGCTGGCTGGCCCGGCACGAGCCGGAGCTGGCGGCCCGGGTGGCCGCTGTCTGCCTGCCGCACGACTGGCTGACCTGGCGGCTGGCCGGTGCGCCCGGCCTGGCCGCGCTGCAGACCGACCGGGGCGACGCCAGCGGCACCGGCTACTGGTCGCCGGCCACCGGCGGCTACCGGCTGGACCTGCTGGAGCGGGCCTTCGGCCGGCGGCTGGCGGTGCCCGAGGTGCTCGGTCCGGCCGGGTCGGCCGGCACCCTGTCGGCCGGGGAGCTGGGTGGGCCGGGCGGCGCGCTGCTCGGCGCCGGCACCGGGGACAACGCCGCCGCCGCGCTCGGTGTCGGTGCCGGTCCGGGTGACGTGGTCGTCTCGATCGGCACCTCCGGCACGGTGTTCAGCGTCGCCGACGTGGCGGCGGCCGACGACAGTGGCGCGGTGGCCGGCTTCGCCGACGCGGCCGGCCGGTTCCTGCCGCTGGTCTGCACACTCAACGCCGCCCGGGTGCTGGACGCCGCCGCCGCGATGCTCGGCGTCAACCTGGACGAGCTGGCCGAGCTGGCGCTCTCCGCGCCGGCCGGGGCGGACGGGCTGGTGATGGTGCCGTACCTGGAGGGGGAGCGGACGCCGAACCGCCCGTTGGCCACCGGCGCGGTGCACGGGCTGACGCTGCGCACCTCGACCCCCGCGCACCTGGCGCGGGCGGCCGTGGAGGGCATGCTCTGCGCGCTCGCCGACGGCCTGGACGCGTTGACCGCCCAGGGCGCCACCGTCCGCCGGGTCATCCTGGTCGGCGGCGGGGCCCGGTCGGCCGCGGTGCGCCGGATCGCGCCGCAGGTCTTCGGCTGCCCGGTGGTCGTCCCGCCGGCCGGGGAGTACGTCGCCGCCGGCGCCGCCCGGCAGGCCGCCTGGGTCGCCCTCGGCGGTGACGCGCCACCTCGGTGGACACTCCAGGGCACCGAGGAGTACGCCGCCGAGCCCGTTCCCGCCGTCCGTGACCAGTACGCCGCCGCCCGGGGGCTGGTCCTCGACCGCCGCTGACCGGCGGCACCCACCCGCGTGACGACCTCGCCGGCCCGGTCTGGTTGGCTGCCGGTCATGACCCTGACCAGTGGCGGGCCCCGGCGGGCCCGTGGCGGCGGCCCGGCGCACCGGTTGTACAGCGTCGTGGTGTTCGTGCTGCTCGCCTCGCTGGACAACGTGGCGATCGGGCTGGTCCCGCCGCTGTACGGGCCGATCGCCGACGCGTTCGACGTGTCGGGGCGGCTGCTCGGCCTGGTCACCGCGGTCAGCTTCCTGGTCAGCGCGGTGGCCGCGGTCGGCTGGGCGTACGTCGGCGACCGGACCAACCGCAAGCCGCTGCTCATGGTGGGCACGCTGCTCTGGGCGGCGGGCACCGGCGGGAGCGCGCTCGCCGGCGGCTACCTGACGTTCCTGGCCGCGCAGCTCGTCGCGGCGGTCGGTCTCGGTGCGGTCGGCTCGGTGGGCTTCTCGGTGGTCACCGACCTGATCTCGCCGACCCGGCGGGGGCTGGTGATGAGTTTCTGGGGCCTCTCCCAGGGGGTCGGCACGCTGGCCGGCACGCTGGTCGGCGGGCTGCTCGGGGCGACCGACTGGCGGCGTCCGTTCCTGTTGTTGACCGGTGTGGGCCTGGCCGCCACCGTGGCCTACCTGTTCACGTACGACATCCGGCGCGGCCAGAGCGAGCCGGAGCTGGCCCACGCCCTGCACGAGGGCGCCGAGTACGACTACCGGATCAGTCGGGCGGACCTGCCGCGGATCCTGGCCCGGCGGACCAACCGGTGGCTGATCCTGCAGGGCCTGACCGCGCAGGCCGCGTTCGGCTCGCTGGTCTGGCTCCCGGTGCTCTTCGCCGAGCGAGCCGAGGCGCAGGGCTACTCAGAGTCGACCGCGGTGGTGGTGGGCAGCGTCTTCGCCACGCTGTTCCAGCTCGGCGGGGTGCTCTCCATCGTCGGCGGGCTGATCGGCGACGCGGTGCAGCGGCGTAACCCGGGGGGCCGGGCGCTGGTCGCCGCGGTCGGCATCCTCGCCGCGCTGCCGTTCTACCTGGTGCTGTTCTTCGTGCCGGTGAGCATCGACGTGCCGGACGGCGGCAGCACCGGCGCGGTGATCGGCGCGATCCTGTCCAGTGTGTTCACCGAACCGTCGGTCGGGCTGAGCCTGCTCACCGCGGTGGTGGCGCTCGCACTGACCTCGGCCAACTCGCCGAACTGGTTCGCGCTGATCGCCGACGTGAACCCGCCGGAGCACCGGGGGACGGTGTACAGCCTGGGCAACCTGGTCAACGGGGTCGGCCGGGCCGCCGGCAACGGGTTGGTCGGGGTGGCGTTCCAGGGCCTGAAGGTGGCCTTCCCGCCGCCGCTGAACTTCGCCGTCGGGCTGGCCGCGTTCCAGCTCTTCTTCATTCCCACCGGCGTCATGTACTGGCTCGCCTCGCGGACCTCACCGGCCGACATCGAGAACGTGCACGACCTGCTACACATCCGCGCCGACCGTCTGTAAGGAAGGGCCCCCTGTTAACGCCACGCGTTGTACAGGGGGCCCTCTTAACACCTGGGTCAGGTGCGCACCCAGACCGTCACGTCGGTCGGGACCGCCCCGTCGTCGTCCAGCGGTGCGCTGGCGGCGAGCAGTTCGGCGCCGGCCGGAACCGGCACCGGAGCGGTGCCGAAGTTGGTCAGCACGGTCAGCTCACCGTTGCGGAAGGTCAGCACCTCGTCGCCGGAGGATAGCCATTCCAGGGTGCCGCGGCCGAGCCCGTGGGCGCGGCGCAGCCGCAACGCCGTGCGGTACAGCTCGTACGTCGAGCCGGGCACGTCGCGCTGCCGGTCCAGCGCGTACTCCGCGAACAGCGGGGGCTGCGGCAGCCAGCTGGCGTCGGACGGGCCGAAGCCGTACGACGGCGCGTCCGCCTCCCACGGGATCGGCACCCGGCAGCCGTCCCGGCCGCGCTGGGTGTGCCCGCTGCGCGCCCAGGTCGGGTCCTGACGGGCCTCGTCGGGCAGCGTGGTGTGCTCGGGCAGGCCCAGCTCCTCACCCTGGTAGAGGTAGGCCGAGCCGGGCAGGGCGAGCATCAGCAGCGTGGCCGCCCGGGCCCGGCGCAGGCCGAGCGCGGCGTCCGGCTGCGGGTCGCCGATGCCGATGCCGTTGGGTCGGACGGCGCCGATCGGCAGGCCCAGCCGGGAGGCGTGCCGCACCACGTCGTGGTTGGACAGCACCCAGGTCGTCGGCGCGCCGACCGAGTCGGTCGCCTCCAACGAGCGGGTGATCACCGCGTACTGGGCCGGCGCGGTCCAGGCGGCGAGCAGGTACTCGAAGTTGAACGCCTGATGCATCTCGTCCGGGCGGACGTAGCGGGCCAGCCGCTCGGCCGGCTCCACCCACGCCTCGGCGACCAGCACCCGCTCGCCGGGGTAGCTGTCCAGGAGCTGCCGCCACTGGCGGTAGATGTCGTGCACGCCCTCCTGGTCCCACATCGGCGGGCGCGGCTTGTCCACCTCGTTGCCGGACAGGATCTCCTGCGGCTCCTGCCAGTCGGCCAGGTCGGTCTGCTTCACCAGACCGTGCGCCACGTCGACCCGGAAGCCGTCCACCCCGCGTTCCAACCAGAACCGCAGCACGTCCAGGAACTCCGCGTGCACCTCCGGGTGGTCCCAGTTGAGGTCCGGCTGTCCCGTGTCGAACAGGTGCAGGTACCACTGGCCGGGCTGCCCGTCCGGGTCGACCGTCCGGGTCCAGGCCGGGCCGCCGAAGACGCTCTGCCAGTCGTTCGGCGGCTGGTCGCCGGCCGGGCCCAGACCGTCCCGGAAGATGTACCGGGACCGCTCCGGGCTGCCGGGCGCGGCGGGCAGCGCGGCCTGGAACCAGCGGTGCGCCGAGGAGGTGTGGTTCGGAACCAGGTCGACGATCACCCGCAGGCCGCGGGAGCGGGCCTCCGCGATCAGCTTGTCCGCGTCGGCGAGGGTGCCGAACAGCGGGTCGACGTCCCGGTAGTCGGCCACGTCGTAGCCGGCGTCGGCCTGGGGGGACGGGTAGAACGGGGAGAGCCACACCGCGTCCACGCCCAGTTCGACCAGGTGGTCGAGGCGGGCGGTGATGCCCGGCAGGTCGCCGACGCCGTCCCCGTCCGAGTCGGCGAACGAGCGGGGGTAGATCTGGTAGATGGCGGCTTCGGTCCACCAGCCGGTGACCGGAGGACCGGAGGGGGTCTGCTGCGTCGGATCGGTGTTCAGGGTCGTCTCCCGTGTCGAGCGGTGGGTGGACTGCCGGTGCTGCTGCCGGCCGCGTCGCCGCCAGCCGCCGGCCGGCGGCGGATGGTTGAGTTTCAGTGTGCCCGGGGCGGTGCGGTCGATTCCCGGACCACCAGCCGAGTGGGCAGGATCACCGGGGTGTCGCAACCGGCGGTCCGTTGACCGACGATCGGGCCCAGGTTCCGGGCCCCGAGCGGGTCGAGCAGCATCCGGGCGGCCAGCCGGCCCTGCTCGGCGGCGGGCTGGGCGATGGTGCTGAGCCCGAGCACGCCGGCCAGGTCGTGGTCGTCGATGCCGATCACGCTGACGTCCTGCGGTACGCGCAGCCCGGCGTCGCGCAGCGCGGTCATCGCGCCCATCGCCATCTCGTCACAGGCGGCGAGGATCGCGGTCGGCGGTTCGCCCCGGGACAGCAGCTCGGCTGCCGCCCGGTTGCCGCCGTCGATGGTGAACGTCGACTCGACGTCCAGGCTCGGGTCGAGGTGCAGACCGGCCGCCCGCAGTTCCTCCTGGTACCCCCGGCGTCGGTCCAGGTGGGTGGTGAAGGCCAGCTCGTCGTCGGGGTCGCCGGAGATGTGCGCGATCCGGCGGTGGCCGAGGTCGAGCAGGTGCCGGGTGGCGGTACGGGCGGCAGCGACATCGTCGATCCGTACGCACGGCCAGTTGGGCACCCTGGTCCCCGAGCTGATGGTCACCCCGGGCAGGTCGAGGGCGGCCAGCGCGGTCAGGTCGGCCGGGCGCAGCGGCGTGGCGACCAGCATGATGGCGTCCACCCGCTTGTGCAGGTTGGCGGTACGCAGCACCCGCTGGCGGACCTGCTCCCGACCACCCAGGTTGTAGAGCAGCAGGTCGTAGCCGGACTCGTGGAGGAACTCCTCGACCGCCTCGACGACCGTGCTGAAGAACCATCGGGTGATCCGGGGGACAACCACCGCGACCGTGCCGGTGCGGCCACCGGCGAGCCGGGACGCGCTCGGCGAGACCTCGTAGTCGAGCTGCTCGGCGGCTGCGAGGACCCGGCGTCGGGTGGCGGCGGAGACCGTCGGCAGCCCGCGCAGCGCCCGCGAGACTGTGGCCGTGGACACCCCGGCTAGCCGGGCCACATCATCAATCTTCGTCACGGTTCCCCCGCTCGGTACCCGGCGCCCGCCGCCGCCCGAGGGGCCAGGCGGCGGCGAGCAAGCGGGTCAGCCCTTGACGCTGCCGGCGAGCAGACCTCGCACGAAGAAGCGCTGGAGGGACAGGAACACGACGAGCGGTACGACGATCGAGACGAACGCCCCTGCCGTCAGCCGCTGCCACTCGTTGCCCCGGGTGCCGGCCATCTCGGCCAGCCGGACGGTGAGCGGAGCGGTCTCGTTGCCGCCGCCAGCGAAGATCAGCGCGACCAGCAGGTCGTTCCAGACCCAGAGGAACTGGAAGATGCCGAACGCGGCCAGCGCCGGCATGATCAGCGGCAGCACGATGGTGCGGAAGATCTTCGGGTGGCTGGCCCCATCGACCCGGGCCGCCTCCATCAGGTCTCCCGGCAGTTGCGAGATGAAGTTGTGCAACAGGAAGACGGCGAACGGAAGTGCGAAGCAGGTGTGCGCGAACCACACCTGCGCGAACTTCTGTTCGTCGACGAGATCCCAGGCCGGCATCAGGGTCACGCCGCCGAGGGTGACGCCGGTGGAGAAGAACTTCAGCAGCGGCACCAGGGCCATCTGCAGCGGCACGATCTGCAACGCGAAGATCGCGATGTAGAGCCAGTCCCGGCCACGGAAGTTGATCCACGCCAGCGCGTACGCGGCCAGGGCCGCGAAGGCGAGCGGGAAGAGCACCGAGGGGATGGTGATCGCCAACGAGTTGACGAAGTAGCTGGCGAGCTGCCCCGATGACGACGACCGCCCGAACAAGACCTGCTGATAGTTCTCCAGCGTGAACTGCGGGTTGGTGAAGGCCGTCCACCAGCCGGTGGTCTTGATCTCGTCCTCGGGCCGGAGGGAGGAGATGAACAGGCCGAAGGTCGGGATGGTCCAGACCACCGCGATGACGATCGAGACAAGGGTCGCGGTACGGCTGTTCAGCCGCTTGCGGACCCGCCCAGCGGTGGTGGGCGTGGTGCCGTCGGTCTTCTGGGTGCCGGCGGCGACGGTGGGCGTTGCAGTCGTCATCTCAGCCCTCCCGCTGCTGACGGAGGTTGCGGATCTGGTAGATCACGACCGGGATGACCAGGATGAAGAGGAAGACCGCGAGCGCTGAGCCCTGCCCGTTCTGGCCGTACCGGAACGCCTGGTTGTACATCTCGCTGGCGATCACGCTGGTGTCGTAGTTGCCGTTGGTCGCGGTCCGGACGATGTCGAAGACCTTGAGCGTGGCGATCGTGAGCGTCACCACCACCACGATCAGCGCAGGCCGGATGCTCGGCATGGTGATTCGCCAGAACATCTGCCACGGGCTGACGCCGTCGAGCCGGGCGGCCTCCACGATGTCACCGGGGATGGACTTGATCGCGGCGGAGAGCACCACCATGGCGAAACCGGCCTGGATCCAGACCATGATGACGATCAGCAGCAGCGTGTTCAGCGGTGATTCGAGCAGCCACTGCTTGGGCTCGCCGCCGAGGCTGACCACGATCTGGTTGAGCAGACCGATCTGGTCGCCGTCGCCGCGGTAGGCGTAGACGAACTTCCAGATGATGCTGGCGCCGACGAAGGAGATCGCCATCGGCAGGAAGATCAGTGACTTGGCCACCGCCTCGAAGCGGGCCTTGTCCACCAGGACGGCGTAGATCAGGCCGAACGCGGTCGCGACCAGCGGGACCAGGACCACCCAGACCAGGGTGTTGATCAGGACCCGGACGATCGAGCTGTCGGAGAACATCCAGCCGTAGTTGCGCAGCCCAACCCAGTTGTTGCTGCCCGCGTCCATGAACGACAGCAGTGTGGTGCGGATGGCCGGAACGACCAACCCGACCGTGAGCAGCAGCAGCGTCGGCAGCAGGAAGAAGAGCGCGAAGAGTCCCTCCCCCCGCTTGCGCCGGCGGGGGAGCGGGGTGCCGCTGACGGACGCGGCGACCAACTGCGCCTCCCGCCGCCGAGCGAACCAGGCCGGCACCACGTCGAGGAGCAGGAGCAGACCGCCCACCACCGCGACGAAAGCGATCAGCCCGTACATCAGCATGAGGAACTTCGGCTGCTCCTCCGCGAAGTCGAACTCCATCGACCCTCCCAGGTCTGGATCCGCCGGTGGGCCGGCCCGCGGGTGCGGACCGGCCCACCGTTCAGATCACTTCCAGCTGCTCTCGATGCCCTGGAGCACCGACGCGGTGTCCTTGCCGTTGATCCACTCGACCATGCCCTTCCAGAACGTCCCCGCGCCGACCGCGGCCGGCATCAGGTCGGATCCGTCGAAGCGGAAGACGCCGGTCTTGTCCTGCAGGATCTGGACGGAGAGCTTGTCGATCGGGCTGGCGACGTTGGCGATGTCCAGCTTGTTGTTCGCCGTGACCCAGTTGCCCAGCTTCGCGCGGCTGTTGACGTACTCGCCGGAGGCGAGGTAGGTCTGCACCGCCTGCACCTCGGGGCGGTCGGCGTAGCCGACGACGAACTCGCCCGCGCCGAGCACCGGCTTGCCCTTGGCCGTGTCGATGGCCGGGAAGTAGAACGCGAAGGCGTCACCGTCCTCGGCCACCTTGGTGCCCTCGGGGAACTGGTTGGCGTAGAACGACGCCTGCCGGTGCATGGCGCACTTGCCGGTGGTGACCGGCAGCCCGGCCTCACCGAAGGCGGTGGTGCCGATGCTCTTCACCCCGCCGAAGCCGCCGTTCATGTACTTCTCGTTCTTCAGGATCGTGCCGGCCCGGTTGACCGCGTCGACGATCCGCGGGTCGTTGAACGGGATGGCGTGGGTGGTCCACTGGTCGTAGACCTCGGGGCCCTGCGTACGCAGGATCACGTCCTCGATCCAGTCCGTGGCCGGCCAGCCGGTGGCGTCACCGGACTCGATGCCGGCGCACCACGGCTTGATGCCGGTCGCCGCGATCGTGTCGCTGAGCTTGATCATGTCGTCCCAGCTGGTCGGGACCGTCCAGCCCTTCTCCTTGAAGAGCTTCGGCGAGTACCAGACGAAGGACTTCACGTTGGCGCCGAGCGGCACGCCGTAGAGGGTGCCGTTGACGGTGCCGTACTTCAGCCAGTCGGCCGGCAGGTTCTGCTCGGCCATCGTCTTGGTGTCGGCCCCGAGGGACTTCAGCTTGCCGGCGTCGGCGAACCGCTTGACCAGACCCGGCTGGGGCACGAAGGCCAGGTCGGGCGCGTTGCCGCCGTCGACCCGGACCGGGAGCTGCGCCTCGAACTCGGCGTTGCCCTCATAGTCGATCTCGATGCCGGTGCAGTCGGTGAACTGCGACCAGGAGCGCTCCAGCAGGTCAGCCTCGGCGTCACGGATGGACGCGTAGATGGAGACCTTCTTGCCGTCGTGGCCCTCGTACTTCTCGTATGCGGCACACTCCGCGGAGCCCGCGTTGTCGCTCTTCTTGTCGTCGCCGGTACCGCAAGCGGTGGCGCTGAGCGCCAGCCCCAGTACGCCGGCGATCGCGAAGGCCTGGCGTGGTCTGGTAAAGACCGCCATGCCGTCCTCCTTTCTAGCCGGCGCGGTCGTGCTCAATGGCCCGGCGCCGGTCCCGATGGCTGTGCACACATGTAAGCGCTTGCATCCGGTCCGGTCCAGCCCCTGTCAGACACGAGCGAGTAACAATCCGGAAACCTCCCGGCCGCCCCGTGGGCGCGCTCCCGGACCAGATCTTCGACTCTTTCGAAGAATGACGATATCTGTCAGGCTGAGACCACCACATCGAAGGTTTTCGACATAGGAGGAGCTGTATGCGTAAGCGGTGGATCAGCCTGCTGGTGACGGGCCTGCTCGTCGGGGGAGTCCTGGCCCCGGCCAGCCCGGCGCTGGCCGCGCCGACCTTCAAGGTGCCGTTCCCGTGCGGCCAGTCCTGGTCCGGGCAGACCCGGTCGAACCACAGCCCGGCGAACGCCGTCGACTTCAACCGCACCGACGACCTCGGCGACCCGGTGGTGGCCAGCGCCCCCGGCACCGTCGACCGCGTGACCGACCTCGGCGGCACCAGCTACGGCAAGTACGTCCGGATCAACCACGGTGGCGGTTACAGCACGTACTACGCCCACCTCAACGGCTTCAACGTGTCGGTCGGCCAGACGGTCGGCTACGGCAAGGTGCTCGGCTGGGTCGGCAGCACCGGCGGCTCCACCGGCCCGCACCTGCACTACGAGCAGCGCCTCAACGGCAGCGACATCCAGGTGCGGTTCAACGGCACCCTCGGCCTGTACTGGGGCACCAGGAGCTACACCAGCGACAACGGGTGCGGCTCGGGCAGCGGCAACGGCACGGTCGACACCAGCGGCACCCCGCTGACCGTCCGCTCCGGCCCGGGCACGGGGTACGCCTCCGTCGGGACCGTCGCCGACGGCACCCGGGTGACCATCGCCTGCCAGACCAGCGGCACCACGGTCACCGGCACCTACGGCACCAGCTCGATCTGGGACCGGATCGGCTCCGGCCGCTTCATCGCCGACGCGTACGTGTACACCGGTCACGACGGCTACATCCCCGGCGTGCCCCGCTGCTGAGGGGTTGAACGACGACGGTCTCCGGCGGGCGGCGCCGCCGGGGAACCGTCGGTCAGGAGTTCAGCCGCCAGATCGACAGGTTCAGGGCGGCGGCGAAGGTGACCCAGGCCCAGTAGGGCAGCAGCAGCGCCGCCGCGACCCGGGAGACCCGGGCGGACAGCGCGACGGTGAGCCCGATCGCCAGCCACATCGCCACGATCTCGGCGAACGCCAGCCCGTACTGCCCCGCGCCGAAGAACAGCGGGGTCCAGATCGCGTTGAGCACCAACTGGGCGGTCCACGCCCAGAGCGCCGGCCCGAAGCCGACCCGGCGCCAGACCAGCCAGCCGGCCACCGCGATCAGCGCGTACAGCACCGTCCAGACCGGGCCGAACAGCCACGAGGGCGGCGCCCAGTCGGGTTGCCGCAGGCCGGCGTACTCGTCGGTGGTGCCCCGCACGCCCAGCCCGCCGATCGCGGCCGCGACGAAGACTGCCGCCGCGAAGCAGGCGAGCGCCCAGCGGGACCGTCGGCCGGTGGTCGGCGGCACGTCCTGGGATGTCTCCATGGTCGAGATGTTTCCGTCCTGTCGGCGGTCAAACCGCTGCGGGGCCCGGGCCGTACGGTCCGGGTCCGCTTTCGTACGGTCTGGGCAGCCCTTCGGGCGGTCCGGCCCGCGGATGTCACACAGCAAAGCGCCGGGATCGCCACGTCCGGTGCTCCTGTCGGGAGGACGGAGCTCCGGCCACGGCGACCCCGGCGGGTCCCGGTGTTACGAGGTGCGAACGTCAATTGAAGATGCTGACACCACCCGGGCCGACCAACAGCCCGACGACGATGAGGACGATGCCCCACAGGATCTGCCGGCGGAACAGCGCGAGGATGCCGGCGACCACGAGTACGACTGCGAGAATCCAGAGAATCAGCTCCATGACCACTGACTACCCGAGCGTCCGATCGGGGAAACCTGGTCGGTGTCGGGTTGATCGCCGACATGGAAGACGCTGTAGGCCTGCTTGATCACCGGGTGCGCGACGTTACGTACCCGCACCCCACCGGGAGTGGTGCCGCGCTCGGTGCCGGCGTGCGCGTGCCCGTGCAGGGCCAGCGCGGTGGGCGCCGAGTCGATCGCCTGCCCGAGCTGGTACGAGCCGAGGAACGGGTAGATCTCCAGAGGCTCGCCGGCCAGCGTGTCCGGCACCGGTGAGTAGTGGGTGAGCGCCACCAGCATGTCGCAGTCGAGGGAGCGCAGCGCCGTACCGAGGCGGTCCGCGCTGTCAACGGTGGTGCGGACGAACGCCTTCATCTCCGGCTCGCCGAAGTCGCTCGCACACCGCCCGGCGAATCCGCCGCCGAAGCCCTTGACACCGGCGATGCCGAGCCGGCCGCCCGCGCAGTCCAGCACCACGCCGTTGCCCTCCAGCACGGTGATACCCGCGTCCTCGAGCACCTTGACCACCTGCGGCACCTGGTCACACTGATGGTCGTGGTTGCCCAGCACGGTCACCACCGGCACGGCCAGCCCGCCGAACTCCTGCGCCACGCAGCGCGCCTCCGACTCGGTGCCGTGCCGGGTCAGGTCCCCGGTCAGCAGGAGCACGTCGGCGCAGTCCGGCAGCTCCTCCAACGCCGGGCGGAACCGGCCGACCACGTCCTCGTCCAGATGCACGTCGCCCACGGCGGCGATCCGGATCACCATGAAGCCTCCCTCAGGGCAGTTGCTCGATCTGCGTGGGCGCCTGAGTGCGGATCACCCCGATGTCGCTGGTGATCGGCACGTCCGGGAAGCGCTCGGCCACCCGACGCAGGATCTCCGCACGCCGGTGCGGGCTCTCCACCTCGCCGTAGAGCACGAGGGCGCGCTCCCTCCGGACCACGGTGATTCCCTGTTCGGCGACGGCGGGATCCTCGGCGAGCAGCCGGTGGATCTCGGCCTCGACGTACTCGTCGGGTGGTCCGCCGCCGCTGTCGCGATGGTGGGTCACGGTGTCCCCTCTCCTGCCGGGGTGCCGGTTTCCGGCACCACCTCGAGCCGGTCCAACAGCACCAGGAACGCCTCGGCGTACGGCGAGTGCTGCGTCTCCTTGCGTACCCGTTCCCAGTCGATCTGCTCCCGCAGCGACCGGGCCAGCGGCAGGCCACGGGCGAAGTCGCAGTAGTGCTGGGAGAAGCTGAGGAGCTTGTGCACCATCAGCTGGGTGGCGGACAGGACCGGCATGTGAATCGCGTCCACCGGCCGGACGACCGTGTCGGCGAACGTCTCCTCGGTCACCGGCGTCTCGATCGGCCGGTGGATCAGATCGACCATCCGCCCGTCGTCGAAGACCTTCACCAGCCAGTCCTCCGGTGGACGCTCGGCGACGAAGCCGGCGGCCACCAGGGCCTCCAGCGCTCCCTCGACGTCGGCCTCCCGGATCAGGAAATCGACGTCGTGATCGCTGGAGTGACCACCGTGGGCGTAGACGGCGAAGCTGCCGCCCAGCGCGAACGGGATCTCGGACTGCTTGAGCACGGCGGCGACCTTCTTCAGGGTGTGCACCAGACTCTCGTCCCCGCGCTCAGCCATCTGGTTCTCCCGTCGGTCGTGTTGGTGGACAGGCGGTTGGATTCGAACTCCCGTACCCGGCATTCCGGTCGTCCACACCTGGGCCGGTCGCGGGCGGGTTCGAACAGGGATCAAGTACCACAAACTGCGCAGCTGGAGCTCAGGTCGGATAACCTGTCGAGGGTGGCCAGATCATCGGGGACGCGACGCGGCAGGACCCGGTTGCGCACCGTGGCCCTGATCGGCATCGACGGTTCGGGCAAGACCACACAGGCGCACCGGCTGGCCGCCGCGTTGACCGCCGCCGGCCGCCCGGCCACCTACCGCCGCAACGCCAGCGGGCGTCGCTGGCTCGGCCGGCTCGCCCACCGGCTGGGCCGCCCCGACGCCCAGCGACTCGTCGGGCGCGACGGCGTGCTGGCGGTGGAATCCGTGCTGCGCTGGCTCGCCATCGCCGCCGCCCTGCTCAGTTGCCTGCTCACCGGCCGGACGGCGGTGATGGACCGCTACTCGGCCTGCCAGTACGCCAGCATCCGCGCGCACGGCGGGCACCGCTGGGAGCGGCTGGCCCGGGCCGGCTACCGGTTCTTTCCGACGCCGCAGGTGACCTTCCTGCTCGCCGTCGACCCGGCTGAGGCGTACCGGCGGATCGAGCAGCGGGGCACCGACCACGAGACGATGGGCTGGCTGACCGCCGCCGACACCGCCTACCGCGCCCTGCCCGAGTATCCGACCTTCGTCCTGGTGGACGCGGGCCGCCCGGCCGAGGAGGTGACCGAGCAGATCCAGGCGCACCTGGCGACCTGGCTGCCGCCGTCCGTCCGACCCGACCCGGGCCGTCCGTCCGCCGAACCGCCGCCGTCCGACGTGCCGGCGGCGGGGGAGCGGACCGGCCACGGGGCCATCGGGCCGCTGGTGGCTCAGGCCCGCCCGTAGACCGGGACGGTGGCGCCGCTGGTCGGCGCGGACTCCGCCGAAGCGAGGAAGTGGATCACAGGGGCGATCTCGGCCGGGGTCACCCAGCGGGAGTGGTCGGCGTCGAGCTGAGCGGCACGGTTCGCCGGGGTGTCGATGACGCTGGGCAGCACGGTGTTGCAGCGCACGTTGCGGGACCGGTACTCGACCGCGACCGCGTTGGCGAAGGCGAGCACCGCGGCCTTGGCCGTCACATAGCCGGCCGCGCCGGGGAACGGGGCGACCGCCGCGCGGGCCGAGACGCAGACCACCGCGCCGCCACCGGCCGCCACCAGGTGGGGCAGCGCGGCCCGGGTGACCAGGTAGGTCGGCCGCAGGTTGGCGGTGAGCATCCGCTCGAACTCCTCGACCGGCGTCTCATGCACCAGCCCGCCGCTGGCGTAACCGCCGACCAGGTTGACCACCGCTCGCAGCGGCGCGGCCGGTTCGCCGACGGCCGCCTCGACGGCCCGTGCCGCGCCGGCCGGATCGGTCAGGTCCGCGACGAGCCGGACCAGCCCGTCGGCCGCTGGCTCCGACCGGGGCCGAGCACCCCGCTCCGGTACGACCACCCGCCAGCCGGCCGTCCGAAAGGCGGTGGTGACCGCCCCGCCGAGCCCGCCCGTGCCTCCGGTGATCAGCACACTGCGCTCCGCCATGCAGCACACGCTAGCGCCGCCCCGGCCTCTCCACCGCCCCGAACCGCTCCGCCGGGTCCACGCCGTCCGGTCGGCTCGGGTCGACGCGTCGGCGGGGGAGCCCTGCCCGGTGTGGCTGGTCGGGGACGCCGTACGGTCTGGCCGGACCCGGTTTTCCGCGAGCCCGGAGCCGTCCGGCAGGTTGACCCGGCCCGGCGGGGGAGGTGGCGCGGTCCCGCCGGTGGCACGCTTGGCCTGACGGGCTCGCCCGATCGGCGGTACTTTCCCCAACACGTGGAGTCATGGTTGACGCTCACGCCTCGTGAAAGTAAGTTTCATCCGTGGCGAAGAGTCCGAAGATTTCTGCGAGTCACGAGCCCGGTGGGCTGATCGTCCACATCAGCGGGCTGCTGCCGTCGCTGTCGCCCGCTGAGCAGCGGGTCGCCCGGTTGGTCGTCTCCGACCCGGCTGCCGCCGCCCGCCGGACGATCACCGACCTCGCCACCGCAGCCGAGACGTCTGAAGCGACGGTCATCCGGTTCTGCCGCTCGGTGGGCATGGACGGTTACCCGCAGCTGCGCATCCGGCTCGCCGCCGAGGCCGCCCGCCGGGTCGAACCGCCGGACGCCCGGGTCGTCGGCGGTGACATCCCGCCCGGCGCCGACCTCGCCCAGATCATCGCCACCATCGCGTTCAACGACGCCCGCGCGGTCGAGGAGACTGCCGAGCAGCTCGACCCCGCCATCTGTGAGCAGGTGGTCGAGGCGATCGCCAACGCCGGCCGGATCGACATCTACGGCGCCGGCGCCAGCGGGTTCGTCGCCTCCGACTTTCAGCAGAAGCTGCACCGCATCGGCCGGATCGCCTTCTACTTCCCGGACGTGCACACCGCCCTGACCTCGGCCGCGCTGCTCGGCCGGGGCGACGTGGCGGTCGGCATCTCGCACACCGGCACCACCTCCGACGTGATCGAGGTGCTGGAGCAGGCCCGGACGCGGGGCGCCGTCACCGTGGCGCTGACCAACTTCCCGCGCTCGCCGATCACCGACGTGGCCGACTTCGTGCTGACCACCGCCGCCCGGGAGACCACCTACCGCTCCGGCGCGACGGCCAGCCGGTTGGCCCAACTCACCGTGGTCGACTGCCTGTTCGTCGGCGTGGCCGCCCGCAACCGGTCCCGGGCGCGCAAGGCCCTCGAGGCGACCGCCGAGGCCGTCCTGTCGCACCGGGTGGGTGCGAACCGGAGGCGAGGATGACGGCCGGTGCGGTGGAGCCGGACGAGGACATGCCAGCACCGCCCGCCCGCCCGATCGTCCGGGTGGGCGCCCCCACCGAGCGGCGCAACCCGCTCAGCGCCGACCTCGACCTGATGTCGACCCGGGACGTGCTCACCGTCATCAACGAGGCCGACCGGCGGGTGCCGGCGGCCGTCGCCGCGGTGCTCGACGAGATCGCCGCCACGGTCGACCTGGCGGTCGCGGCGCTGCGCGGCGGCCACCGGGTGCACTATTTCGGGGCCGGCACCTCCGGCCGGCTGGGCGTGCTCGACGCCGCCGAGCTGGCCCCCACCTTCAACTCGCCCCGGCACTGGTTCTGCTCCCACCTCGCCGGCGGTCCGGACGCCATGTGGCGTGCCGTGGAGGACGCCGAGGACGACGAGCGGGGCGGCGCGGTCGATGCGGCCGGATGTGTGCGCGCCGGTGACCTGGTGGTCGGTCTCGCCGCCAGCGGACGCACCCCGTACGTCCTCGGGGCGCTCGCCGCGTCCCGCGCCAAGGGCGCCTCGACGGTGCTGCTCTGCGCCAATCCGGAGGCGGAGGCGGCCCGGTCGGTCGACGTGTTCATCGGGGTGGACACCGGACCGGAGGTCGTCACCGGGTCGACCCGGATGAAGGCGGGCACCGCACAGAAGTTGGTGCTCAACACGTTCTCGACCGCCGTCATGGTGCGACTGGGTCGGGTCTACTCGAACCTCATGATCGACATGGTGGCGACGAACGCGAAGCTCCGCGGGCGGATGATCTCGATCCTGGTCGAGGCCACCGGCTGCTCGGAGGAGGTCTCCCGGCGGGCCCTCAACGAGGCCGACGGCGATCTGAAGACCGCCCTGGTCTCGCTGGTCTCCGGCGCCGAGGTCGCCGCCGCGCGGGCCGCGCTGGCCCGCTCCGCCGACCAGGTTCGCGGCGCCCTCGCCCTGCTCGCCACCTGACTCCACCCGCCCGGGTCGCCGGCGGGAAGCGAACGAGGCTCCGGATTGTTCATCTTGGCGGGGGGTAATAACACCCTCGTGGATGAACCGACCGGTCCACCGGTGCGTATTTGGCAGTGACCAGGATCGCAGCGCAGTGGTGACCCGGGTCGCTGTGCCCCCGCGGCGGGCGGTGTTGCCATTGGTACGGGCGTTCGGGGATTCGTCGATCCGCCGACCCGTACGTGGTGCCCAGCGGCGAGCCACCCGACGGGGTGCTGACAGCAAACATGGACCGTGCTCTCAGCAACTACTCAGGCATTCGTGACACTTTCGACTCAGTACATGGAATCCCCGACACGTCTCATCTGTTGTGTAGGTGTCAGCACCGGTGGGCACAGCGGAAGTTACCGGGGGGCTGACGGACGTGGGGATGGCAAGGAACCGGGCAACCGGCGCGAGCGAGGGGACCGTGGGCAACGTGGACAAGAACATCGGCATGCGAACCGATCAGGTCGCCGAGGAGCGCGACCTCGTCGGCGTCTACCTGCACGAGATCTCCCGGACGCCACTGCTGGACGCCGCCCGGGAGGTCGATCTCTCCAAGGCGATCGAGGCCGGCCTCTACGCCGAGCACCTGCTCGGTGAGGACCGCGTCCCCGATGGCGTCGACCGGGCCGACCTGGAGCGACTGGTCGTCGAGGGTGAGCACGCGAAGGACCTCTTCATTCGCGCCAACCTGCGACTGGTCGTGTCGATCGCCCGCCGTTACGTGCGCTCGGGCATGCCCATGCTGGATCTGATCCAGGAGGGCAACACGGGTCTGGTCCGGGCGGTTGAGAAGTTCGACTACGAGCGTGGCTACAAGTTCTCCACCTACGCCACCTGGTGGATCCGCCAGGCGATCAGCCGGGCCATCGCCCAGCAGGAGCGCACCGTCCGACTGCCGGTGCACCTGGTGGAGGACGTTAACCGGATGCGCAACGTGGCGCGCCAGCTCACCCGTGAGCTGGGCAGCGACCCGGAGCCGGAGCAGATCGCGGCGTCGCTCGGCGTCACCGTCGAGCGGGTGAACGAGCTGCGCCGCTGGTCGCAGGACACCGTCTCGCTGGACACCCCCATCGGCGACGACGGCGACACCAAGCTCGGCGACCTGGTCGCCGACACGGACGCCCCGTCGCCGGAGGACATCGTCCTCTCCGGGCTGGAGCGGCAGCGCATCGAGGGGCTGCTCAACCACCTGGACGACCGGTCGGCCGGCATTATGCGGGCCCGCTACGGGCTGGAGGACGGCCGTGAGCACTCGCTCACCGAGGTCGCGTCCCGGTTCTCGCTGTCCCGCGAGCGGATCCGGCAGCTGGAGATCCAAGCCCTCGGCCGGCTCCGTGAGCTGGCCCGCGCGGAGGGGCTGCAGGCAGCCTGACCTGGTAGTAATAACGGCGAACGGCCGGCGTCCGATAGGGGGACGCCGGCCGTTCGCCGTATCCGGGCGTGGCTAGCGGACCCGGCCGTAGCCCTGGATGGGCATCATGTTCATGCCCCGCTTGAGCACGTTGCGGCCGGCGCTCGGTGCGTCGATCACCTGGTTGCCGCCCACGTAGAGGGCGACGTGCCCGAGCCCTCGGTAGAACACCAGGTCTCCCGGGCGCAGGTCACTCCGACCGATGTGGGCGACCGCCCCCCACTGCATCCGGGTGTTGTGCGGCAGCGACTTCCCGGCCGCCCGCCAGGCGGCGGAGGTCAGCCCGGAGCAGTCGTAGCCGTTCGGCCCGTCGGCCGCCCAGACGTACGGCTTGCCCAACGCGCCGTAGGCGTAGCGCACCGCGGTGCCGGCCGCACCGGCGACAGCGGGAACGTTCGCGGCCTCGGCCGCCGGCTTGGGCGCGGGTCGCTCGGTGGGCGCCCCGTACGCCTGCCGGCGCAGCTCGTACAGCTTGGTCAGGTCTCTCTCGATCTGCTTTTTGGCCGTCGCCAGATGGTGGGCCTGCGCGGCCTGCCGGGTCAGCGTGGCGTCCAGGCGGCGCTTCTCGTCGAGCAGCCGTTCCTGGCTGGCGGTGAAGCCGGAGATGCGTTCCTGGCGCTGACGGGTGAGCTGATCGAGCGCTCCGAGCCGATCCAGCAGCGCGGCCGAGCCGCCGGAACGCAGCAGCGCGTCCGCGGTGCGCAGCTCGCCGCTCTTGTAGGCGGTGTTGGCCAGCTCGGCGACGTCCGCCCGGCTCTGCTCGGCCTGCTGTTCCAGTGGGCCGATGCGGGCCTGTAATCGGGCCGCCGAGGTCTTGTTGGTCTTGATCTCCTCGGTGAGCTTGTTGTACGACTCGACGACCCGCTCCAACTCGGCCGAGGACGTCTCGATCCGGCGGGTCAGGTCGGCGGGGGACGGCTCGGCGTGTGCCGCCGCCGACGGGGCGATCAACGCGGCCGACATGCCGGCGAGCGCCATGGTGCGCAGCAGGTTTTTCAGGGATGACAAGAGCTGAAGGCCCCTCTCCCACGGCCGCCGACGGGGCTGCTGACGCCCTCGGCGACACCGACCGGGGCCATCCGGGTGGACGGCGCTGGGCCGGACCGGCTCGCTCAACCTAACCCGGGGCGGCTGTCGTCCGCAGTTGAAATCGGGGCGAATGTTGGCATTGTGGCGGGCTGGTGCCCCTGCGCCCAGTGACTTCATCGGGGCTGCTGACGCTCCGCGAGCCGGTCAACACGTCCTTCTTGTCACTAAATGACGGCTTTATGGTCTTCGTCGTTCCGGGCGTATGCCGCCGGATACCTGCGCTCCATAACCGATAAAACCTGAAATGGATGCTGTTTCTCGACGATGTCCGCCGGTCGGGCGAGCTGTCGGAAGCCGGTAATTGGGCCGGAGGGCTGGCGGTGCCGCAACACAATGAACACCGGAGCCGGCAATCCCGTCGACAGGCAGCGATGCCTGTGACCTGCGGGCCAGCCCGGCGAACCGCCCCACGGGAGGAACCGTGAATCGTGAAGGCGCGACGACGCGACCGCAGCGAACGGTGCCCGGTGCCAGGTCCACCCTGCTGTACGCGCGGCCCGGCATCATCGTGACCGTCGACCGGTTCACCGTCGGCCGGACCAGTTACCGGATCGCCGATTTGACCCACCTGCGCACTACCCGGGGTCCGCACGACCGGATCGCCGTCCGGGCGGTCGCGATCACCGCCGCCATGCTCGGTGGCGTCGGGCTGCTGCTCGGCTTCACCGGCGGCCTGCAACGGCTGACCGCGGAGGCGTACCTCATCCTCGGGGCGGTGTTCCTGCTGCCGGCGGCGCTGGCTCTGGTCGGCGATCGCTGGCGGCCGCCCCCGCACGAGCTGTGGGGGTGGCACCGGGGCGCGGAGGTGCTTCTGTTCAGCGCCGACGACGAGCGGCAGTTCGGCCAGGTCACCCGGGCGCTGCTGCGAGCCCGGGAAGTGAACCGGTACGGCGGCTGGGCGGATCCGCTCGCCTCCGCGGACCCGTGGCGACCCAACCGCTGACCCGCGCCGTCCCCGACACGGGCCGCGCCGGGGGTGCCGACGATCGGCCGCTCAGCTGGCGACCGGCTCCGGCGTACGCTCCGTGGGGCGAGCCAGCCACCCGGTGACCCGGCGCTCGGCGTAGAACGAGACGAACGGCACGGTACCGGCCAGCATCACCAGCAGCATCCGCTTCAGCGGCCACCCGACCCGACGGCTCAGGTCGAACGCGGCCAGCAGGTAGACCATGTACAAGAAGCCGTGCGCCTGCCCCACCGTCTCCACCACGACCGGGTTGTCGAACACGTACTTCAGCGGCATGCCGATCACGACCAGCAGGATCAGCGCCACGCCCACGATCCAGGCGATCACGCGGTACCGGGTAAGGGCTGCGCCCACCTTCGTCCGTCCTTCCGAGCCCCGGCTCAGCCGGGATAGTCACCGGGCCGGGCGCCCGGATTGGCGTTCAACCATGACAGGTAGTCGTTGTAGGCGGCCAGGTCCGAGTCGTCGGGAGCCTCGCCTCCGGCGGGGACCCGGGCGACCCGCACCGGTCGGCGTACCGCCGGACGGGACCCGGTGGTCACGGTCGGCGCCGCCTCGTCGACCGGTGCGTCGGCGGGGTCGGCGGGCGGTTCAACGGCGGCCGCCGTCCTCCGGCGGGCCAGGCGCACCTCACGCCACCACACGTAGACCACGAAGCCGGCGAAGACCGGCCACTCGACCGCGTACCCCCAACTGATGCTGTTGCCGGCGGTGGCCCGGCTGACCTGCCACCAGCCCAGCCCGAGGAAGCCCACGACCAGCACGACCATGGCCACGTGACGCGCGATCCACGCCGGGGTCCAGAGCCACCTCATGGCGTCGAGGGTACCGGGGACCGGGCGGATCTCCGACACCGTGTCGTAGTTGTCGTACGGCGGGGCATGGTTTGGCGACACCCGGTGTGGGCATCCGTCTAGACGCCAGCCCAAACGAGACCAGGGGGGCGATGATGACCGGATCGGTACGCGAGGACGGCTTTCCGTCCAGTGGCAGCAGGGACATGAGCCCCGAGCAGCGGGTGCCGGAGTGGGGCGGCGACCACCTCGCCGACCCGGCGAGCGCTGGCGCGGAACTCGAAGGCGACGAGCTCGGCGTCGACCCGACGGAGCTGAGCGACGAGGATCTGATCCGCGAGATGCACAGCCTGCACCGCACTCGTCTGGACACCCTCCGGCACGCGGCGGACTCCGCGCTCGCCAACCACCTGCGGCGCACGGCGGAGCTGGAGACCGAGTACCTGGCCCGCCACCCGGGCCGGGAGGTGGACCCGAGCCGCCTGCGGGACGCCTGATGGCGGCGCGTGCTGTGCGGGGCATGTCGGCGCCGCCCGAGGTGGTCTTCAACACGGCCACCGACCCGGCCCGGGCTTCGGCGTGGCTGCCGGAGCCGTTGCGCGGCGACGGCAGCCCAGCGACGGAGATCAGCAGCGAGGAACTGCGGGCCCGCTGGGGCGGCGGCGACACCGACTGGTCCGCGGAGATCAAGGTGGAGCCGGCGGACGCCGGCGGGGCGCGGATCCAGCTCGACCTGGCCGACGGCTCGGGTGGGGCGGCCCCGGACCAGTTGGCCGACGAGGCGCTGAGCAACCTGGTACGCGAGGTCGCCGACAACCTCCAGGCCGGCTGAGACGTCACCGGCCACGCGGGAGGACTGCTCCCGCACCACCACGACATGTGAGGAGGTCGGGTGACCGGCATTGGCCTGCGACAGAAGGCGGCCCGGCTGCGTCGGGCGTACGCGCCGCACGAGCACCGCCCGCTCGGCGGCTACCTGGTGGCGATGGGCACCTACGCGGGGGTGACCGGTGCCATCGCCGGCCTGGTCCGGGTGACCGGGCGGCCGGTGCCCGAGCGGCCCGCCCCGGCCGACGTGGTGCTGCTCTCCATCGCCACGCACAAGCTGAGCCGGCTGCTGTCCAAGGACGCGGTGACCAGCCCGCTGCGGGCACCGTTCACCCGCTACGACCGCCCGATCGGCAGCGGCGAGGTGATGGAACAGGTCCGTGACTCGGGCAGCTCCACCCGGCACGCCATCGGGGAGCTGCTGAGCTGCCCGTTCTGTCTGGCCGTCTGGGTGGCCACCGGGCTGACCGGCGGGCTGGTCCTCGCGCCCCGGCTGACCCGGCTGGTGGCCACCGCGCTCACCGCGGTCGCCGCGTCCGACTTCCTGCAGATGGCGTACGCGAGCGCACAGCAGGCCGCCGAGGGCGGCCACGACGACGATTGATTCGCGGACGAACGAAGCGGGGGCCGACGGATGCCGGCCCCCGCTCGCGTACGCGTCAGCGCTGCATGCCGGACCAGCCGTGCGGGGACTCCGGCTCCCGTTCGTCCTCGTCCGCCCCGGTGATGATGTCCCGGTCCACGGCGGTCCGGTCGTGTTCGTTGGCGAAGTCCGGCTCGGGCGTGGTGTCCCTGCCCTTTGGCGGTTCGCCGAGCGCCGGCACCTTCTCGTCGTGGTCCTCGTGGTGCGTCATGTGGGTGTCTCCTCTGAGGTGGTCGGCGAACCGGGCGCGCTCGGCCCGGGATGCGATGCGGCGGGCGCGCTCACCCGACGGAGCCGCCCAGCAGGTCGCTGACCTCGTCCACCGCGTACTCGCCCTCGGGCAGCGAGTCGATCCGGGCGAGCAGGTCCGCCGGGAGGTCGGCGGCCACCGCCCGGCGGTAGATGTCCGCCTGGGTGACCCGCTCCTGACCCCGGTACATGTCGTCGAGCAGGTCGTCGAGGGCCTCGGTGTCCGGTTCGCCGGCCACGGATGCGTCGTCGGTCACGCCGATCAGCTACCCGGGCCGGAATCGGTCAAACGTCACGCCGCAGTGGCTGACCCCCGGCGGGCTTGTGGCTGGCCCCGGCGGGCGTACAGACAGCGCCGCCCCCGGCCGGGTGGCCGGGGGCGGCGCTGGTGTCGGTGTGCAGGTCGCCTCTCGGCGAGTGGCACTACGCGGCTCCAGCCGGACGGTATTCCGCGAAGGCTATTTGGGTGAGGCCCGGGGACACTGGACACACCGACACCTCAGTCAACGGGCCGACCCCCGGAACTGTTCCGTCCACCGCCGTGTCCGTCGTCACAGCCCCCTGGTGGGTCAGGCGGGGGTCGGCAGGGTGGCCCGGCGGGCCCGGACGGCGGTGGCCAGGTGGTCGAGCACCTCGGCGGTGTCGTCCCAGCCGAGGCAGGCGTCGGTGACCGAGCGGCCGTACACCAGCTCCCGGGTGGGGTCGAGGTCCTGCCGGCCGGGCAGCAGGAACGACTCCAGCATCACGCCGGTGATCCCGCGCTGGCCGTCGGCCAGTTGGGCGGCCACGTCCGCGGCGACCAGCGGCTGGTTGCGGTGGTCCTTGCCGCTGTTGGCGTGGCTGGCGTCGATCACCAGACGCTCCGGCAGCCCGGCCGCGCGGAGCAGGTCCAGCGCACCGGCCACCGACTCCGCGTCGTAGTTGGGCCGGCCGCCCCCGCCACGCAGCACCAGGTGCCCGTCGGTGTTACCCCGGGTGTGCATGATCGCCGGGGTGCCGGAGAAGTCGATGCCGGGGAAGACGTGCGGAACGCCGGCCGCGCGGATCGCGTCCACGGCGGTGCCGATGCTGCCGTCCGGGCGGTTCTTCATGCCGATCGGCATGGACAGGCCGGAGGCGAGCTGCCGGTGCACCTGGCTCTCCACCGTGCGGGCACCGATCGCGCCCCAGGCCACCGTGTCGGCGATGTACTGCGGCGTGATCGGGTCGAGGAACTCGCAGCCCACCGGCAGCCCGAGGCGCAGTACGTCGAGCAGCAGCGCCCGGGCCCGCCGCAGGCCGGTGTTGACGTCCCCGCTGCCGTCCAGCCCCGGGTCGTTGATCAGCCCCTTCCAGCCCACCGTGGAACGCGGCTTTTCGAAGTAGACCCGCATGACGATCAGCAGGTCGTCGGCGAGCCGGTCGGCGGCGGTCCGCAGCCGCTGCGCGTAGTCGAGGGCCGCAGCCGGGTCGTGCACCGAGCACGGGCCGACCACCACCAGCAGGCGGTCGTCCTCGCGGTCCAGGACCCGACCCACCGCGCGTCGGCCGGTCAGCACGGCCGAGGCGAGCGGGGCGTCCAGGGGCAGCTCGTGGTGCAGCAGCGCGGGCGTGGTCAGCGGCACGACACGGTCGATCCGCTGATCGCTGACCCGATCGGTCTCCGGGGTCGTCACGGTGGGCATCCTTCCGCCGACCGTGCCCGGGGCCGGTGCCCGGGACGAGCCGGCTGCTCGTACGCAAAAGGGCAGGAGCGACAGCTCCTGCCCAGCCGGCTCGGTACGTGGTGACGTCAGATCATGGTGAAGTCACCGGCGTGCGAGCCGGCTGCCTAAACCATCGATACGAAAGCGTCACGACGTCAGCGTACCCGACGGAGAGCGGGACCCGCACAACCAAGCGGCGGAACACCGCGTGCCGGGGCCGGGGTCGGGGTAACAGGGGTGCCATGACTGACGAGCAGAGCGACCAGGACCGGGTGGAGTCCCGCGCGCACCTCCTGCCCGAGGAGGCGGCGGTCGGCAGCGACGACCCGGAGGCGCAGGCCGACGCCATCCTCACCGAGTCGGACATCCGCGAGGAGGACCAGAACGCTGCGCCCGACACCGTGCTGGAGCGCCGCACCTCGGATCAGACGGTGGTCGCGTCCGAGCCGCCGGACTGAACGCTCGCTCCGCGCCCCCGGCGTGAGCCCCGGTAGGTCTGCTCCCGCAGCCAGGCCAGCGGGCCGGCCGCAACCCCGGCCCGCTCGCCGACCGACCGCACGTCACCTTTCCGCCCGCGAGATCGGATAGCGTCGTGCCATGCCCGACAGCGGTTACCCCTGGCCCATTGAGACGTCCCGACTGGACAACGGCCTGCGCGTGGTGGTGAGCGAGGACCGCACCGCCCCGGCGGTGGCCGTCAACCTCTGGTACGACGTCGGCTCCCGGCACGAGCCGGCTGGGCAGACCGGCTTCGCCCACCTCTTCGAGCACCTGATGTTCGAGGGCTCGGTGAACGTGGCGAAGACCGAGCACATGAAGCTGATCCAGGGCTCCGGTGGTTCGCTCAACGCCACCACCAACCCGGACCGGACCAACTACTTCGAGACGGTCCCGGCCGAGCACCTGGAGCTGGCGCTCTGGCTGGAGGCCGACCGGATGGGCGGCCTGGTCCCCGCGCTCACCCAGGAGACCCTGGACAACCAGCGTGACGTGGTGAAGAACGAGCGCCGGCAGCGCTACGAGAACGTCCCGTACGGCGACGCCTGGCTGCGGCTGCTGCCGCTGCTCTACCCGCCGGGTCACCCGTACCATCACGCGACGATCGGCTCGATGGCCGACCTCAACGCCGCCGACCTCGCCACCTTCCAGGCGTTCCACCAGACGTACTACGCGCCGAACAACGCCGTGCTCACCGTGGTCGGCGACGCCGAGGCCACCGAGGTGTTCGCGCTGGCTGACAAGTACTTCGGCGCGCTGCCCGCGCGCGACGACATCCCGCAGGCCCCGGACGGTCGGACCGTCCCGGCGACCGGGCGGCCGGCCGTGGAGAAGGTGACCGCCGACGTGCCGGCCCCCCGCGTGTACGTCGCGCACCGCGGCTACCCGTTCGGCAGCCCGGGGTACGACGTGCTCACCGTGCTCGCCACCGTGCTCGGCAGTGGTCGTGGCAGCCGGCTCTACCAGCGTCTCGCCGACGGTGAGCGGATCGCCCAGCCGGACCTGGTCGGCGCGTACGGGGTGGACCTGGCGCACGCCCCGGCGCCGCTTATCGCCACCGCCACCGCCCGCCCCGGAGTCAGCGCCGAGCGGCTGGCCGAGGGGCTGACCGCGGTCGTCGACGAGCTGGCCACCGTGCCGGTGACCGCGGCCGAGCTGGACCGCGCCAAGGCGTTGCTGAGCACCGCGTGGTGGCGTCAGATGTCGACAGTGGACGGCCGCGCGGACACGCTCGGCCGGTACGCCACCCAGTTCGGTGACCCGGCCCGGGCCGCCGACCGGCTGCCCGCCTGGCTCGCGGTGACCGCCGAGCAGATCGCCGAGGCGGCCGTCGACGTGCTCGGCGCGGCCGACCGGGCGACCCTGACCTACCTGCCCGAGGAGACCGCATGACGCTGATCGTCGACCGTCCCGGCCCGGGCGCCGCCCGCCCGTACCGGTTCCCGCCGGTGGTTCGCCGCGCCGTGGCCGGTGGTCAGGTGGTCGCCGCGCACCTGCCCGGGCAGAACCTCGCCGTGGCGCTGCTGCTGCTCGACGCCGGCGCCGGTCGGGAGCCGACCGGCAAGGAGGGGCTGGGCGGGGTGCTGGCCAAGGCATTGGAGGAGGGCACCGCACAGCGGGACGCGACCGCGTACGCGCTGGCCATCGAGGCGCTCGGCACCGAGCTGGTGACCGGGCTGGACTGGGACTCGTTCCAGGTCAGCGTCCAGGTGCCGGTCGACCGGTTGACCGCCGCGGTGCAGCTGCTCGCCGAGGCCGTGCGGACGCCCCGACTCGACCCGGCCGACGTCCGGCGGGTCCGCGACGACGAGGCCAACGCGCTGCGGATGGACTGGGCGAACCCGGGCCCGCGCGCCGACGCCGCGTTGCGCGCCGACCTGTTCGGCGCGCAGAACCGGTGGGGGCGCCCGATGTACGGCGACCCGGAGTCGGTGG
This sequence comes from Micromonospora sp. NPDC005161, assembly GCF_053599855.1. NCBI lineage: Bacteria > Bacillati > Actinomycetota > Actinomycetes > Micromonosporales > Micromonosporaceae > Micromonospora > Micromonospora sp. NPDC005161. Next base: position 93,628 of record NZ_JBSFYQ010000007.1, on the reverse strand, counting down.
CCGGGCTGGACGTCGAGGACGTGACCGTCTTCCACTCCGAGTGGTTCCTGCGGCCGGGCACCCTGGTCGTCGCCGGTGACCTGGACCGGATCGACCTGGACGCGCTGGCCGCCGCGGTGTTCGCCGGCACCGGCGGGGGCCCGGCCGACCGGGGCGGCCCGATCGAGGTGCCGGTGCGCACCGGGCGGCGGATCATCCTGGTGGACCGTCCGGGCTCGGTGCAGTCCACGCTGCGGCTGGGCCACCCGGCGCCGCACCGGGCGCATCCCGACCATGTGCCGATGACGCTCGCCGGCACGGTCCTCGGCGGGGCGTTCACCTCCCGGCTCAACCACCTGATCCGCGAGGTGCACGGCTACACGTACGGCATTCGGGGTGACTTCGCCTCGTCCCGCCGGTTCGGCCGGTTCGCGGTCAGCTCCGGGGTGCAGACTGCGGTGACCGCGCCGGCCCTGGTCGAGGCGGTGGGGGAGATCACCCGTACCCAGGTCGGTGGGGTGACCGAGGACGAGCTGGCGGTGGCCCGCTCCTGGCGGGCCGGGCAGCTCTCGGTCGAGTTGCAGAGCCCCCGGGCGATCGCCTCCGCGCTGACCACGCTGGTGGTGCACGACCTGCCGGACGACTACCACGCCCGGCTGCGCGAGAAGTTGCTCGCCGCCGACGTGGACCAGGTCTCCGCGGCTGCCGCGACCCACCTGCACCCGGACGCGTTGACCCTGGTCATCGAGGGCGACGCCGCCCTCATCCGGGACGATCTCACCGCCGCCGCCCTGGGCGAGATGATCACCCACCTCTGACCGCAGGTGGGAGTGAGGGTGCGGGTGGGTGTGATGCGGGACCCGGGGGGTGGGAAAGGGCTCCCGGTTGTGGGGGCGAGCTGGGTAGCCTCGCGGGCATGAGGATCGGCATTGTGGGGGCCACCGGCCAGGTCGGTGGCGTGATGCGGCGGGTGCTGGCGGAGCGGGAGTTCCCGGCGGAGCAGGTGCGGTTGTTCGCCTCGGCGCGGTCCGCCGGGCGTACGCTGCCGTGGCGAGACGGCGAGGTGACCGTCGAGGACGCCGCGACCGCGGACTACTCCGGGCTGGACGTCGTGCTCTTCTCGGCCGGTAAGGGCACCTCGCTCGAGCTGGCCCCCCGGGTCGCCGAGGCCGGCGCCGTGGTGATCGACAACTCCTCGGCGTTCCGGATGGACCCCCTGGTGCCGCTGGTGGTCGCCGAGGTCAACCCGCACGCCGCCGCCGATCGGCCGAAGGGCATCATCGCCAACCCCAACTGCACCACGATGGCCGCGATGCCGGTGCTGCGTCCGCTGCACGCCGAAGCCGGTCTGGTCGGTCTGGTGGTCTCGACCTACCAGGCGGTCTCCGGCGCGGGGCTGGCCGGCGTCGCCGAGCTGGACGAGCAGGTCCGCAAGGTCGCCGAGCACGCCTCGGGGCTCGCCTTCGACGGGTCGGCCGTGGAGTTCCCCGCGCCGCGCTCGTTCGCCGAGCCGATCGCCTTCAACGTGCTCCCGCTGGCCGGCTCGATCGTCGACGACGGCTCGTTCGAGACCGACGAGGAGCAGAAGCTCCGCAACGAGAGCCGCAAGATCCTGGAGATCCCCGACCTGAAGGTCTCCGGCACGTGCGTCCGGGTGCCGGTCTTCACGGGCCACTCGCTCCAGATCAACGCCCGGTTCGCCCGGCCGCTCACCCCGCAGCGGACCCACGAACTGCTCGAAAGCGCGCCCGGGGTCGCGTTGACCGCCGTGCCGACGCCGTTGCAGGCGGCCGGGCAGGACCCAACCTACGTGGGCCGGATCCGCGCCGACGAGACCGTCGAGTACGGCCTCGCGCTGTTCTGCTCCAACGACAACCTCCGCAAGGGCGCCGCGCTCAACGCCGTGCAGATCGCCGAGTTGGTCGCCGCCGAGCGTCGCTGACCGTCGCCGTTACGTCATGCCCCCGCCGGCTTCCGGCGGGGGCCTCGGTGTGCGTGGGCCGTGGCTCGGCGGGCACGGCAGCCCTCCGGTCGTGCTTGGATGGACGAAGCCGACTCTGCCACCTGGAGGATGCCGTGCCGGATGACCGGACCCAGCAGGCGTTGACCGACCTGATCGGCGGCCGCTCGATGGGCGTGCTCGCGACGATCAAGCGGGACGGGCGGCCCCAGCTGTCCACTGTGATCTACTCCTTCGACCGCGAGGCGGGGCTGATCCGGGTTTCCGTCACCGACGGTCGGGCCAAGACCGCCAACCTGCGCCGCGACCCGCGAGCCAGCTTCCACGTGGGCAGCGAGGACGGCTGGGCGTACGCGGTGGTCGAGGGCCGCGCCGAGCTGACCCCGCCGGCCACCGAACCGGGCGACGCCACCGTCGAGGAACTGGTGGGGCTCTACCGGTCGCTACGCGGCGAACACCCGGACTGGGACGACTACCGCCAGGCCATGGTCGCCGAGGGGCGGCTGGTGCTGCGCCTGCACGTCGAGCGCATCTACGGCATGCCGCCCCGCGGCTGACGGGCCGTCCACTCCCCGGTCAGCCCGGGTCGATCACGGTCACGCCGGGCCAGCGCTGCGCCGGCCGGTGCCGGGCCAGCCGCTGGCGGGACCGCGCGATGTCCACCCGGGCGGGATTGTGCCGCCACACCCCGCCCAGAAGATCGGTCAGGCCGTACGGGGCGCAGACGACCAACCTGTCGGCCCGGTCCAGCCGGACCGCCACGGCGGTGGCGTACTCCGGCCAGGTGGCGACCGCCTCGGCCACGCTGCGATACGGAGCGATCGGGGCGCCGCCGAACTTCGCCGCGTACCAGGTGTGCACCGCCGCCTGGTTGCGGGCCTGCCAGGGCGGCTCGGGCCAGGCCGCCGTCAGACGGGCAGTCGCCCGGTCGTCGGCCTCCCGGCTCAGCTCGATCGGGTCGAAGAACACCACGTCCACGTCCCGGACCGTCGCCGGGTCGAACCCGTCGCCGTACCGCTCACCCCAGACGAGGTCGCGCAGGGCGCCCGCGCCGATCCAGGCGTCCGGCAGGCCGGAGTCACGCACCACGACCAGTGCGCGGGTCAGCCATCCGCTGCCGGCGACCAGTGCGCGCAGCTCATGCTCGCCCGTCATCACCCGCCCACCGTAGGCAGCGAAGCGCGGCCCCGCCGCCCCGCCGTCGGGGTCGCGCCGGTATGGCGCGCAACTGGCCGCCGCCTCGCCTCGCCCCGCGCCGCCCCGCCCCGCGCCGCCCCGCCCCGCCGGGCTGCTGCCTCGCCGGATCATCTCGGTATCGCCGATACCGGGCCATCCGGAGGCCCGGGACACTACGACATCGCTGACATCGAGTCGACCACCGCGGAGGCGAGGTGGTCAGCGAGCGGTATACCTCAGAGGCATATTTATGCCTCACAGGTATATCGCTCACAACAGCGACCGCCCCCGAGAAGGGCGCACCGGGCCGCGTCCACCTACCGGGACCGTGTGGGGCCCGCCGTGCCGCGCGTAGGGATCGACTCAACTTCCCGGAAGTCGGGCTGTCCCGGCCACCCGGATAGCCCGACCTCCAGGAAGTCGAGTTCGATCAAGCGCGCTGAGCTGGGTCGCGCCGCGCCGGCCGCGTCGGGACCGTTGCCCGGCGGGTAGCACGCGTTACCCCGCCCCGGACGGCGGGTAGACGGGCCGTGCCGACACCGAGAGGGGAGCACCATGACAACGGTCGGAGAGTTCATGACGACCCGGTTGGTGACGATGGACGGCAACGACACACTCATCGCGGCCGCGCAGGAGATGCGGGACAGCGCGATCGGTGACGTGGTGGTGACCGACGGCGACAGCGTGGTCGGGATCGTCACGGACCGGGACATCACGGTCCGGGGTGTCGCGGAGAACATGGACCCGGGCTCGACCCGGCTGAACCAGATCACCACCCGCGATGTGGTCACGGTGAGCCAGTACGACGACGCCGTTGCCGCCGCGGATCTGATGCGCACCTACGCCGTACGCCGGTTGCCGGTGATCGACGACGGGCGCCTGGTCGGCCTCGTCTCGATGGGCGACCTCGCGGTCGAGCGCGAACCGCAGTCGGTGCTGGCGGACATCAGCGCCGACGATCCGAACAACTGACCCGTCCGCCGCGGGCGCGCGCCGGCTCTCCCTCCGGGGAGGGCCGGCGTTGCGCTGGCCGGCGCACGCCACCCGGTCAGGTGGGCTCGACCCGGACCTGCACATCGGCGGCGGCGCGAGCGGCGGCGACCGTGGCCGCCTCGGCGTCGACCTCCCGCCGGACCCGGGCGGGCAGCGCCGAGAACGGGCTGACGGTCAGCTCCAGCCGCCCCTTTCCAGCCTGCCGCGCCCGCCAGGTGCCGGCGATCTCGCCATCCAACAGCAGCGCACCCGGATTGCCGATCGCCCGCCACAGCTGCCGCTGGTGCTCCTTCGCGGGCACCAGCAGGTCACGGTCGCGGCCGGCGAGGAAGGGGTCTCCCGGTGGCAGCAGCCGCACCAGGCGGGGCGCCGGGGCCCCGGTCAACGCGTCGAGCGCCTCGGCCGGCAGCCACACGGCCCGGCCGTCGACCAGCACCTCAACCAGGCCGGCCGGCCAGACCCGGCGCAGCTCCGCGGCGGCGGTGCCGAGGAAGCCGGCCGCGTCGGCCGGGGCGGCCGGGCCGAGCAGTCGCAGGTAGGTCGTGACCAGCTCGGCGGTGTGCGCCGCGGCGGCGGGTGGGCCGGACCAGTCGGGCAGCGGGGCGAGCCGGGCGGCCCGGCCGGCGACCACCAGGCGCACCCCGCCGGCGAGCCCGGCCTGCTGAAACACCGACCCCGAGATGTGCCGCGCCTGGCACGCCCGGCAGTCGTAGGTCAGCTCGGCGGGCACCCGCTCGGAGACCGCCCGGCTGACCACGCCGCGCTCCAGCTCGGTGGTGACCACCGCCTGGAAAGCCTCGGCGGTGGCCCGGAACGCAGCCAGCCCGAGCTTGGCCCCCGCACCGATCTGCCCGGGGATCCGGCGGGTGGCGTCGGCGTCGCTGAGCGGCCAGAGCGCCGCAGCCAGGGCCGGCAGCTCGGCACGCCGGTGCAGGTGCGGTGCCCCGCGCATCGACCACACCAGCTCCAGCCGGTCGTCCGGCTCGGTCGCGCCGCGCGCCGCCAGCGCCTGCCGGGCCGAGCCGAGCCGTACGGCGTGTCCTGAACGCCCAGGGACAGCACCGCCAGGTCGCCGGGACGCCTGCCGCCGGAGCGGTCGAGCTGCTGGGCCGCGATTCGGTACGCGAGGACCTGCCGCCGGTCGACCCGCGGCGCCTGCCCCGTCATGAGCCCCTCCGTCACGGACGTCCCAGCGCTTCCACCGTTCTGCCCGGCACGCTACCCCGCCGGTCCGACACCTCCCGGCGGCTCACCCGATCCGGGCGAGGTTGACCGGAGAACCGGCGGGGACCCGTGCGGGGACGTGCAACGCCGGTCCTGCGCGCCACGCGAGCGCGGCGGGGATCCCGGGCGGGCGCAACTGGGGGAGGAGTGGACCCGATGGTGGACGCGACCACGAGGTTCTTCGAGGAGCTTGACCGGCGGGGGTACGAGCCCCGGCTGGCGAAGACCTCCGGGACACTGCGCATCGACCTGCACGAGGGGGCGCAGACCCGGCACTGGCTGCTGAGTATCGACCACGGCAGGCTGAACGTGAGTCAGGAGGACCGGGAGGCCGACACGGTCATCGGGACCAGCCCGGCCCTCTTCGACGACATCGCCACGGGCCGCGAGCACGGCCTGGCCGCCCTGTTGCGGGGGGACATGACGGTGGTGGGTGACGCCCGCCTGGTGGTGCAGGTGGAGCGGATCTTCCCGGGTTCCCCGGACTCGGTCGGGCCGCGCCACCGATTCGCCGGGGAGGTGCACTGATGGGACAGAGCAACACGATCCGGATCCTGGACGGCAACACCTTCGTCGTCTGCGAGGACACCGGCGACATCGAGGCGACACCGAGCGAGCCGACGGGGCTGTTCTCCATCGACACCCGGTTCCTGTCCACCTGGGTGCTGACCGTGAACGGCGAGCGGCTCAACTCGCTCTCCTTCGACGACCTCCAGTACTTCGAATCGCGGTTCTTCCTGGTGCCGGGGATGGCCACGCACTACATCGACGCGAAGTTGTCGATCATCCGGGAGCGGGCGGTCGGCGGCAGCTTCCGGGAGCAGATCACCATCCTCAACCACGACGAGAAGCCGGTGGACCTGGAGATCCGGATGGAGGCGGCGTCGGACTTCGCCGACCTCTTCCAGGTCAAGGACGAGATCCTGAACAAGAAGGGCGAGATCTACACCGAGGTCGAGGCGGACCGGATGCGGTTGGGCTACCGCCGGGGCAACTTCCGGCGGGAAACAATCATCTCCTCGTCCGTGCCGGCCCGCTACGACAGCAAGGGGTTCGCGTACACCGTCCACCTGGAACCGAGCGAGCAGTGGAACACCGCGATCGACGTCCAGACACACGCGGTCGGGCCCGGCGACCGGGACCTGCGGATCGGGCTGCGGGTGCACGGCGGCGAGCGGCTCGCCCTCCAGCACGACCTGGAGCAGTGGATCGCGGGCGCGCCCAAGGTCAACAGTGAGCACGGCCGGATCTCCAGCACGTACCAGCGCAGCCTGATCGACCTGGCGGCGCTGCGCTTCTCGCCGTTGTCGCTCGGCGGCGCCACCCTGCCGGCCGCCGGCCTGCCTTGGTTCATGACCATGTTCGGCCGGGACAGCATTCTCACCTGCCTGCAGACGCTGCCGTTCACCCCGCAACTGTCGAAGACGACCCTGCGGATCCTGGCCGCTCTCCAGGGCAGCCGGTTCGACGACTTCCGCGACGAGGACCCCGGGAGGATCCTGCACGAGATGCGCTACGGCGAGACCGCCGCCTTCGAGGAGCAGCCACACTCGCCGTACTACGGCTCCGTGGACGCGACGCCGCTGTTCGTCGTGCTGCTCGACGAGTACGAGCGGTGGACCGGGGACGTCGCGCTGGTCAAGGAGTTGGAGCAGGAGTCCCGGGCGGCGCTGAGATGGATCGACGGCTACGCCGACCTGGTCGGCAACGGCTACATCTGGTACGAGCGGCGCAACACCGACACCGGCCTGGAGAACCAGTGCTGGAAGGACTCCTGGGACTCGATCTCCTACTCCAACGGCACCCTGCCGCCGTTCCCCCGGGCCACCTGCGAGGTGCAGGGGTACGCGTACGACGCGAAGATCCGCGCGGCCCGGCTGGCGCGGGAGTTCTGGGGTGACCCGGAGTTCGCCGACCAGTTGGAGCGGGAGGCGGCGGCGCTGAAGGAGCGGTTCAACCGGGACTTCTGGGTGGCCGACGGCGAGTACTACGCGCTGGCCGTGGACCCGGACGGCCGCCAGTGCGACGTCCTCAGCTCGAACATCGGCCACCTGCTGTGGAGCGGGATTGTCGATCCCGACCGGGCGGAGAAGCTCGCGCAGCACCTGGTGGGGCCGCGCCTCTTCACCGGGTGGGGGGTGCGGACGCTGGCCGAGGGGGAGGCACGGTACAACCCGATCGGCTACCACAACGGCACGATCTGGCCGTTCGACAACTCCTTCATCGCCTGGGGTCTGCGTCGGTACGGCTTCGCCGAGGAGGCTGCCACGATCGCCAGCGGCATCCTGGACGCGGCGACCTACTTCGACGGGCGGTTGCCGGAGGCGTTCGGCGGCTACCCGCGGGAGCTGACGAAGTTCCCGGTGGAGTACCCGACGGCGTGCAGCCCGCAGGCGTGGTCGACCGGTACGCCGCTGCTGCTGCTGCGCACCATGCTCGGTCTGGAGCCACACGAGGGTCACCTGGCGGTCGATCCACGGCTGCCGAGGGGAATGGGCCGCATCGAGGTGCTGGACATCCCGGGCCGCTGGGGGCGGGTGGACGCGTTCGCCCGGGGCCGAATCGACCTCCACGAGCTCTCCGACTGACCCACCGCTCCCGGGCCGGCCCGCGCATCGGGGCCGGCCCGGGCGGTCGGTGCGGTCAGCCGGGCGGCAGCACGGTGTCCAGGAAGGTGGCGGCCACCGCCCGCAGGTCCGGCCGGTCCAGTTCGAGCGCGTGGCCACCGTGTGTCACCCAGCTGTGCACCGGGTGCCCGGCGGCGAGCAACGCACCGGTGAACCGGACGGTCTGGCTCACCGGGACCGAACGATCGGCTGTGCCGTGCACGAGCAGCACCGGCACCCGGTTGCCGACGTGGGTGCCGACGGTGGCGTCGACGGTGGCCGGGTCGCCGGTGGCGGGCTGGTGGCCGAGCAGGTCGACCCACGGATCGTTGCCGGCGCGCAGCCGTATCCATTCGGGGTCGAGCGGGTCCACGGCCGGCCAGTACGCCAGCACCCCGGCCACGTCGTCCGGACGGTCGATGCCGCGCAGACCCGCCTGAAGGGCGAGCGTGGCCCCGGCCGAGTCGCCTCCCACCAGCAGCGGCCGGCCGTCGTCGCGGGCGCGACGGGCCTCCTCGCGTACGTCGGCCAACTGGGCCGGCCAGTGCGCCTCGTGCACCAGCCGGTAGCTGGCCTGCACCACCCGCAGCCCGTGCACGGCCAGAGCCGCGCCGTCCTCGCTCGCCCGCCCGCGCCAGCCACCGCCATGGATCCAGAGCAGCACCGCTCGTTCCGTCATCCCGCCATCCTGCGACCAGGTCCGACGCGCGGCCAAGGGGATCCGCCGAGGGCAGAACGAACACCACCGTCCCGGCCGGTCGCCACCCAGGCGCCCCTCAGTGGGGCAGGGTAGATTCTGCCAATGCCGGAGCTCGTGTACCCGCCCGTTATCGCCGCCGCCAAGACGATGTTCCGGGTCCTCGACCTGAGGATCACGATTGAGGGCGCCCACCACGTACCCCGCACCGGCGGGGCGGTGGTGGCCAGCAACCACGTCAGCTACCTCGACTTCATCTTCGCCGGGCTGGGTGCGAACGCGTCGGGTCGCCTCGTCCGGTTCATGGCCAAGGAGTCGGTCTTCGCACACAAGATCTCCGGCCCGCTGATGCGCGGGATGCGGCACATCCCGGTGGACCGGCAGGCCGGTGCCGCCTCGTTCCGCGCCGCCGTGGCCGCGCTCAAGCGCGGCGAGGTCGTCGGCGTCTTCCCGGAGGCGACGATCAGCCAGTCGTTCACGGTCAAGGAGCTCAAGAGCGGCACCGTCCGGATGGCCCGGTCGGCGAAGGTGCCGGTGCTGCCGGTCGCGCTGTGGGGCACCCAGCGCCTCTGGACGAAGGGACGCCCGCGCACCCTCACCCGCCGGCACACGCCGATCAGCATCCTGATCGGCGAGCCGATCGACCCGGTGGATTTCCCGGACCCGAACGTGCTCGCCGCCGAGTTGACGACCCGCCTCAGCGCGCTCGTCGACCGGGCGCAGCGGGAGTACCCGGACGCGCCGGCCGGCCCGGACGACACCTGGTGGCTGCCGGCGCACCTGGGCGGCAGCGCGCCGACCCCGGAGGAGGCCGCCGCCCTGGACGCCGCCGCCGAGCACCGCACCCCCAGCGCCTGACGACTTCGGGCGTGGCCGGATCGTTCCGCATCCGGGCATGATGGTGTCTGCCGTCGGGGCGGTCCTGCGGTCAGGATCGGAGCCATGAGCAGAGCAGCACTCGTCGTGATCGACGCCCAGGAGTCCTTCCGTCAGCGCCCCATCTGGGCGTACGGCTCCAACCCCGACCTGGTCCGGCAGGTCGACCGGCTGGTCGCCGCCGCCCGCGAGCGCGGCGATCTGGTGGTCTGGGTCCTGCACTCGGAGCCCGGCACGGGCGGGGTCTTCGACCCGGCCCTCGGGCACGTGCGGCTGATCGACGGGCTGGTCCCGGTCGAGGGTGAGCCGACGTTGGTCAAGACCGCGCACAACGCGTTCACCACCACCAACCTCCAGCAACTGCTCACCGTGGCAGGCGTGCACGACCTCACCGTCTGCGGCATCCGCACCGAGCAGTGCGTCGAGACCACCACCCGGGTCGGCGCCGACCTCGGCTACCGGATGACCTTCGTCACCGACGCCACGCTGACCTTCCCCATTCCGCACCGGGACCTGCCGGAGACCGCCACGGTCGAGGAGATCCTCGCCGACCCGCGCACCCTGAGCAACGAGGAGATCGTCACCCGCACCGAGTACGCGCTGGCCGGCCGCTTCGCCACCATCCGGACGGTGGACGAGCTGATCGGCGCGACCTACGCCGGCGCCCGGGGCTGACTCAGTGACCCGGGTCGTCTTCCTGCTGGTCCCGCAGTTGCACCTGCTGGACCTCGCCGGGCCGGCTCAGGTCTTCTCCAGCGCCGCCGACCTCGGCTACGACTATCGGCTGCACTACGTCGCCGAGCGGGAGCAGGTGCCCACCGTGCAGGGCGTACCGCTGGTCGCCGACACCCGGTGGCCCGAGCTGACCCCGGAGGACCTGGTGCTGGTGCCGGGCTGGCGGCCCGCGGCGCACGGGCCGCAGGGGCCGGTCTCGCCCGTCGACCTGCGCCGGTTGGCCGATCACCACGCCGCCGGCGGCACCGTGGCGAGCGTCTGCGCCGGCGCGTACGCCCTCGGCCGGGCCGGGCTGCTCGACGGCCGGCGCTGCACCACCCACCACGAGGTGCAGGACGACCTCGCCCGTCGGCATCCGGCGGCGCGGGTGGCCCGCGACGTGCTGTACGTGGTCGACGACCGGGTGGTCACCTCGGCGGGCATCGCCAGCGGCATCGACGTGGCGTTGCACCTGGTGGCCACCCGGCACGGCCCGGCGGTCGCCGCCCGGATCGCCCGCACGCTGGTCGTCTACGCGCGGCGCAACGGGCACGAGCAGCAGGCCAGCGCGATGATGCGACACCGCTCGCACCTCTCCGACGCGGTGCACCAGGTGCAGGACATGATCGACAGCCGGTACGCAGAGACGCTGCCGCTGGCCGAGCTGGCCGCCTCCGGAGGCGTGGCCGAGCGGACGCTGACCCGGCTGTTCCGCGCGACCACCGGGCTCACTCCGCTCGGCTACCAGCAGCTGCTGCGGGTGGAACGCGCCGAGCACCTGATCGGGCACGGCGCGACGGTGGAGGCCGCGGCGCGGACCGTCGGTTTCACTGACGCCCGGATGCTGCGCCGCCTGCGAGCCCGCTCCACCGGGTCGGCTCCGGCCCTGAGCGGTAGTAGTCGTCCCGGGATCGGAACTCCACCGGCAGCGAGCCGGGCAGGGTGACCCGGGAGTCCCCGGCGAGCAGCGCGGGGCCGGCCCGCAGCAGCAGCACGTCGCGCTCCTGCGTGGAGAGGTCGACCAGCTGCGGGCGGGTGAGCCGGAACATCGCCACCGCCCGGCGGACCTGCCGGGCCAGCGCGGCGACCTCCCCGGCGGCTCCGCCGAGGGCCAGCGCCGGCTGTTGGATGGTGCGCAGCGCGTCGCAGACGATCAGCAGCTGCTCGGGCCCGTCCGGGCCGGCCGGCGGCAGCTCCAACCGGGACGGCCACCGCCAGCGGATCTGCCCGCTCATCAGGCCGGCCGGTCGACCCGCCGCTCGGCGCGGGGGCGTCTCGTCGGCGACCAGGGACAGTTGCGCCCCGGTGCCCACCCAGCAGATCCGTTGGTCGGTGACGGTCACCGACACCGGCCCCGGGAGCCGCCAGCCGCGCCGCGCCTCGGTCGGCCCGAGCAGGTAACCCGCGATCAGCAACCGGTACCGGCCGAGCACCTTCTCACCGGGCACCGGTCGCAGGGCGTAGCGGCGGTCGAGGATCGGCCCCGCATCATCATCCGGCGCGTCGAACCGGTGGGGACCGATGAAGAAGGGGGACGCGTCGGCGTGCATCGTCACGACCTCCCGGGTCAGCTTGGTGTGCGTTGAGCCTCGCGGATCCGGGGGGGCCGTGTCATGACGCCCGTTAGGGGGTCGGCCGGTCGTGCGTCGCCTGTGACCGGTAGATGCCGATCTCCTCCGGGCGGACGAGGCCGTCCTCGATCGCCCGGGCGAGCAGCGCCGCCTTTGTGGCGGCCGGCCGCCCGCTCGGGTGTACTTGATCCGCGCACGGTCGACGTACTGCTTCACCGTGTGTTCGCTGATCCGCATCCGACGGGCCACCGACGCCTTGGACATCGACTGGAACCAGAGCAGCAGCGCCTCGCGCTCCTTGTCGGACAGCATCGGCCGGTCCGGCCGCGGGTCGCCGACCATCGCGCCGGCCAGCGCGGGCGGCACGTACGGGCGGTCGCTCGCCGCGGCCAACACGGTCGCCACGCAGTGCTCGCGGCCCTCGTGCTTGGCCAGGAACGCCACCGCTCCGGCGTCCAACGCGGCCAGCATCGTCTCCGGGTCGGTGTGCTCGGAGTAGACCACCACCCGCCGCCCGGTGGCGCTCAGCTCGGCCAGCTTGTCCAGCGCCATCCGGCCGTGCAGTCGCAGGTCGAGCAGGACCACGTCGGCGTCCGGCGCCGCCCGCAACACCTCGTCCGGGTCGTCCCCGGTGGACAGCACGGTCAGCCTGGGCTCGCTGGCGAGCCAAACGCGGACGCCCTCGACAACCACCGGGTGGTCGTCGACGATCGCCACCCCGACCGTCCGGTCGCCGGTCATCTCCGCCACCGGGTCTGCGCCCATCTGATGTCCCCGTCCCGTTCGTAGAGGTGCTGCACCGGCCCGTCGTCGTGCTCCCCGGGCGGCGGGCCGGTCGCGTCCGGCCCCTCCCGGTCGGGTGTGACCAGGCTGACCACGACATCGTCCGGGCCGGAGACGACGGTCAGTCGGGCCCAGCCCCGGGCGTCGGCGAGGATGCCGGTGAGCGGGTCGGCGAGCCGGCGGCGGATCTCCACCGGCAGCGGTGGCGGGTTGCCGATGGTGACCAGGTCGATCGGCAGCCCGTTGCGTTCGGCCAGGTCGGCGGCGGCGCGCAGCTCGTGCAGCAGCGGGTCGGGCACGTCGTCGGATTCGGCGATCAGGCGGCGCAGCCGGGCCGCGGCCAGCACGCACCGGCGCTGCACCTCCGGGTCGTCCGGATCGGCCTGCCCGTCGGCCAGTTCCCCGAGCACCCGCCCGGCCGCCACGCCGACCAGGGCGAGCCGGTCCCGACGTTCCCGCAGGCCCTGTTCGGCGGCGTCCCGTTCCGCGGCCATCGCGTGCATGGCGGCCGCCGAGGCGGCCCGTTCGCGGGCCAGGCCGACGATCGTCGCGCCTCCCACGAAGACCGCCACCGGCAGCGAGAAGGTGCCGTAGACGTACATCGTGTAGCGGGCCAGGTCGGCCGGATCGTGGCCGTGCCCGAGCACGGCGACCAGGGCGATCACCGCGTGCGTGGTCAGCAGCGCGACGAGCCCGGTGACCCGCCGGCCCCACATCGCCAGCAGGAAGAACCAGCCGAGGGTGCTCCACACCCAGTTGGCGGCGGCGAACAGGTGTTGTTCACCAACCGCCGCGAAGACCGCCGCGTCGACGGCGAGCAGCAGCGCGGCGAAAGGCCACGGCGGCAGCGGCGCCCCGCGCAGCAGCCGTACCCCGGCCACCACCCCGGCCCCGGCGACCAGCAGCCAGCCGCCGAGCACCACCGCCGGCGCGGCGAAGTCCGCGCGGGCGCCCAGCACCGCGGGCAGACCGATCGCGATGTGCCAGGCCAGCGCTATCGCGACGGAGACAATCCGGGCACCCCGGTCGGAGGCGTGCGCCACGGCCGCCGGCGCGGCGAGCACCGCCTTGGGTGCCGGGCCCCGGGGCGCTGGCACGCTGGCCCGACCCGGCTGCGGATCCGTGGCCCCGGGCGCCGCGGTGCGGTCCGTCGAGGCGCCGAGGGTCAGCCGACACCGGGCCACTCCAGCCGGATCGTGGTGCCCGCGCCGGGGGCGGAGCGGACCTCGGCCCGCCCGCCGACCGCCGCCATCCGGCCGCGGATCGACTCTCGCAGCCCGTACCGGTGTGGGGGGACACCGGCCGGGTCGAAGCCGGGGCCGTCGTCGGTCACCTCGACCACGACGGCGATCGCGTCCCGGGTCATCCGCAGCGTGACGTGTGCGCCCGGCGCGTGCCGGACCACGTTGGACAGCGCCGCGTAGGCGCTCTCGGTGATCGCGTCGGCCACACCGGCGGGCACCGCGCACGACGCCAGCTCCAGAGGCCCACCCGCAGCTCGGGCAGTCGGTCGGGCACCGTCCGCAGCCGCCCGTCCAGGGGCACCGGGCCGTCACCGGGCACCGGGCCGGCGTCGGTCAGCGCGACGAGGGTACGCAGGTCGGCCGCGCACCGCTCGCGCAACGCGGCGGATGGCCCGGGCACCGCGCCGAGCCCCACCATGGTCAACGTGCCGAGGACCGTGTCGTGCAGGTCGCGGTTCTGCCGCCGCTCGGCCTCCCGGGCGGCCCGGGCGATCAACGCGTCCCGGGTCAGCCGCTGGTGCTCGGCGAACGCCCGGTCCGCCCGCCCGATCCGGTGGCGCATCACCGACGTCATCATCGCCGTGCAGGCGGTCTGCACCAGCAGGGTGGCCGCGTGCGCCCGGGCCTCGGCGGGATTGCCGGCCCCGTGCGCCCCCATCGCGTACGCGGCGGTGACCAGCAGCCCGGCCGGGACCGACCAGCGTGCCGGAGCGGTGGCCTGCGCGTTGATCACCGTGGTGCTGGCCAGCACCGCGATCCAGCTGCCCTCGCCGGGCAGCACCCCGGGCGCCACCAGGCGGGGGATGAGCAGGCAGGCCACGGTTGTCACCGCGACGTCACCGGCGACCAGGGTCGGGGTGATGCCGTGGCGCATCGCGCGGCCGGCGTACCAGAGCGACCAGCCGGTCAGCACGGCCACGCCGGGCAGGAGCAGGGCGGGCTCGACCGGCGGGGTACGTACCGACAGCGCCACCACCGCGCCGACCAGCCCGCAGGTGAGCCGCAGCAGCGCCGGCAACGTGGTGAAGATGAGGCTGAACGCGCCGCCGGCCGGATTGTCCAGCGCAGGTGGCGACGCGGTCGGGGTGGCAACGGCCGGCATCGGGAAGTGTCCTTCCGACAACGACCCGGTCCGGGTCCGCGCGGCGGAGATCGACATCGGAGAATAGCATGGTCGATGGCAAGCAATCACCCATTGTGCCCGGTGTGTCGCCGATGTGTCACTCCGTGCTGCGCGGCTGGAGCAGGTCCCAGCGGTTGCCGTAGAGGTCGGCGAAGACCGCGACCGAGCCGTACGCCTCGTGCCGCGGCTCCTCCAGGAACCGCACCCCGGCCGCGACCATCCGGGCGTGGTCCCGGGCGAAGTCCTCGGTGTACAGGAACAGGCCGACCCGACCGCCGGTCTGGTCGCCGATCCGGGCCCGCTGCTCGGCGCTGCTCGGCCGGGCCAGCAGCAGTGCCGTCTCCCGGGCGCCCGGCGGGCGGACCACCACCCATCGCGAGCCGTCCGGACGTGGGGTGTCCTCCACCAGCTCGAAGCCGAGGCCGCCGACGTAGAAGTCGATCGCCTCGTCGTACTCCCGTACCAGCAACGCGACCAGTCCCAGATGTGCCATCGGGTCATCATGCCGGCGGTCGGACGGCAACCCCGATCGGCGTTCGGCGGATGTGAGCTGCACCCGTCCAGCGCCGGCCTCGGTGCCCGCTGCGGAACCGGGCACGGTTCCCGCCCGTCCCATCACTCGGCGGAGAGGTGGTGAGCCGGATGCGCTCGGGCGGGACGGTACTGGCGGTGGCGCTGCTCGGCGTGGCGCTGGTCGGCGTGGCGGTGGTCGGCTACGCGGTCCGGGACGCCGGGCCGGGTCCGGGGGACGATCCCGGCCCGGCCCGGATCGTCGGGAAGTGGACCTCCTGCGCCGAGGCGGCACCATGGGCCGGCGCCGGTGTCGTGCTTCCGGCGCCGGACGGGGATGAGCCGGTGCCGCCCGGGGACGATCCGGCGATCGGACGGATCGACCCCGCGTTCACACCGGTCGCCGCAGTGCTCTGCGGCCGGGAGATACGGCCGCGCCCCGGCGGCGGTGCGGAGCAGGTGGCCACCGAGCGGCGTGCCGACGACATCGCCGCGCTGGTCGCCGCGCTGCGCCTGCCGGACCGGCGAACGGACGGGAAGATCGTCTGCACAGCCGACATGGTCGTCCCGCCCTGGCTGGCCCTGCTCGACGAGCGAGGTCGCTGGCTGCGCCCGTACCTGCCGAGGGACGTCTGCGGCAAGGCCCGCGTGGAGGTGCGCGCGGCGCTCGACGGGCTGCGGCTGACCACGGTGGACAGCCGTACCGTCGGGCGGGTCGGATCCCCGGCGGCCGAGGCCGCCGGCTGCGCGCGGCGGTGGGCGGACATGGTGTGGGTGGAGACCACGACGGGACGCCCCGGATGGCCCGCGCCGGCGACGGTCCCGGCCGTGGAGCCGCTGCGCCTCTGCGTCTACCAGGTGCCCGCGTCGGAGCGGGGCGGCGGCAAGCCGGCGGGTGAGTTCGCGTACGGCGGGCCGCTGACGCCCGAGCGGCAGGCGGCGGTGCTCCGCGCACTGGCCACCGCCGGACCGGCGACGACGTGCGTCACCCCGGCGTCGCGATTCGCGGTGCTGCGCCCGCTGGACGGCACCGGTGGACCCGACCGGTACGTGGAACTGGACGGCTGCCGACGCATCCTGGTCGTGCCGGCCACCGGCGGGGCACAGCTCGGGCAGGGCGACGTCACGCTGACCGAGCTGCTGGGCTGAGCAGGCCTTTGTTGGCTCTTTCCGTGATCTCGCCCGGAGTGGCGTTGCGGTCTGCTGGACTGGGACGGGGAGCGCGCCGGTGGGGTGAGGAGCAGTCGTGGGTTCGTTGGCCTGGTCAACCTATGTCGCCCCGGCCAAGCCGGTCGTGTCGACGGACCTGCCGCCGGGCGAGGGCCGCGAGATGTGGTCGCCTACCAGCTCCACGCTGATCTACGGAGACCGCGACGCCGTCCTGGTCGACGCGTTGCTCACCCTCGACGAGGGCCGGGCCCTGGCCGACTGGGTCGCGGCGAGCGGCAAAAACCTCACGACGATCTACATCACCCACGCCCACGGCGACCACTTCTTCGGGGCGGCCGCCGTGCTGGAGCGCTTTCCCCGGGCGCGGATGGTGGCACCCGTGAGCGTGGTGGACAAGATGCACGATCAGTTGGGGGAGCGGTGGCTCAACGATGTCTGGCGCAAGGGTTTCCCCGAGCAGATCGCCGAGCGTCCACCGATCGCCGAGCCGCTGGAGGACAACAACATCGACCTTGAGGGGGAGCGGTTGGTGGCGGTCGAGACCGGCCGCACCGACACCAACGGCACGAGCGTGCTGCACGTACCGTCGCGTGGTCTCGTCGTGGCCGGCGACGTGGTCTACAACGACGTCCACCTGTATCTCGGCGAGGCCGGCCACGGCGGGATCGGGGCCTGGCTCGACGCGCTCACCATTGTCAACTCATTGCGGCCGTGCGTGGTGATCGCCGGCCACAAACCCGACGGCGCCGACGACGACCCGCACAACGTCGAGGAGACCGCCAGCTACCTGCGGGAGGTCCAGGCAGCCGCGGAGCGGACGGAGAGCGCCGAGGAGTTGTACGACGCGATCATCGAGCGCTACCCGGACCGGATCAACCGCGCCGTGGCCTGGAAATCCGCCCACGCGCTCAAGAGCGAACCCAGGTGACCGGCACCATCGCGGGGCCGCCAGCGAGACCGCGCGATAGCGCCTCGGGTGGAAGTCAGAGGTGCGACCTACCCTCCCGGCATGGCAGCCAGCATTGATCTGACGCTCGAGTCCACCGACGCCCGGGTGCTCGCCGCGTTCTGGAAGACGGCCGTGGGCTACGTCGACGAGCCGCCACCCGCGCCCTTCACCACCCGTGAGGAGTGGCTCGCGCAGTTCGACCTGCCGGAGGATGACCTGGCGGATGATGGTGCGTGGCTGTGCGATCCGGATGGCGTCGGCCCCCGCCTCTCCATCCTCAACGTTCCCGAGCCCAAGACGGCGAAAAACCGGCTCCACATCGACATCCGGCTGCCCGGCCACGGAAGCCCCGACGAGCAGTGGGCGCGGATCAAGGCGGAGTCGAAACGCCTGGTGAAGGCGGGCGGGAGTGTCCTGGAGGAAGTCGACGGCCACCACGTGGTGATGGCCGACCCGGAAGGCAACGAGTTCTGCGTGGCCGCAGCCGCAGCGTGGAGGGTCGCTCCAGAGCCACGCGCCAGCACCGTCCTGGGTAGCGTTGGCGGCGTGGCTGACGCAGTCGTGATCCCCGGCCGTACGTTCGGACCTGGTGCGCCTCTCCTGATGTATGCCGGCGATGTCGCCGAACAGCGCGGTGCGACGGTGCACCGACACTCGTGGTCCGAGGAGCCAGCACGGCCGGACGCGCCGGAGATAGAAGGCTGGGTGCGCGGTCAAATCACTCCGCTGATCGACAGCGTCAGCGGTCGCCCGCTGCTGATCGCCAAGTCGCTCGGCACCAACGCGGCGGCCATCGCCGCCAAGCGGTCCCTGCCCGCGGTGTGGATCACGCCCGTACTCACCCTGCCATGGGTGGTTGACGCCCTGAGCCGGGCGACCGCACCGTTTCTCCTCGTCGGTGGCACGGCCGACAAGCTGTGGGACGGTGACGCCGCTCGCCGGCTGTCACCCCACGTGCTGGAGGTGCCCGAAGCGGATCACGGGATGTACGTACCGGGTCCGCTGACGGACTCGATCGCGGTGCTCAGCCGGGTCGTGGTCGCCGTGGACGAATTCCTCGACGGAATCGGCTGGCCGGGCGCCCCGACCTAATCAAATCCGCGGCAGTGGGGGTGCCTTGTCGCATCCGCTCGGTAGGGCCAGGCACATGGACGGGCAGGCAGGCAACGCACCTTGGTATCGGGCCGCGCGAAATTTCGTGCGGGAGGTTGAGAGGAAGGCCGGTGTTTAAGCCGGCGCCAGGCGGATTCCTCGGTCGGCAGGCAGTAGACCTTCGAGACGATGGCCCCGGCGTTGAGCGCCGGGGCCATCGAGCGAGCCCATCTAATCGCGATGGGTAGTGGTCATCAGTTCCCGGAATCCGGCGACAGGTACAGGTCGAACCACAGTCCCTGACCGTCAACCTCCAACTGCTGGCTGCTGCCCGAGGGGCTGGGCGGGCCGGCGTAGGTGCCTGTGAGCGTGTAGAGGCCCGGGTCGACGGCGAACTGATAGCCGCCGTCAGGGCCAGTGACAGCCTCGATCCCGACCGGCTCCAGCCGGATCGTCGCCTCCACCACCGGCAGCCAGGTGGTCGTGTCGATCGCCTGGCCCCTGAGGCTCCACATGACGGACACCGTGAAGGATCCCTGCGTCAGGGGACTGAGCCGGCCCCGGCGGTCGACCGCCACCGCGTACACCGGACGCTCACCGCTCACGTTGCCGACGTCGATCGTCACAGTGGCGGCACCATCACGCCCCGACCGGACCACGCTGCCCAGGTTGGTGTCACCGACGCTGTACCTGTAGCTGGTCACCGAGGTGTCACCGTTCGCGTCGAACCTGATGGCGAGCTGGCCGCCTTCGACCACGCTGTCCCCGTTCGGGAAGCTGATCGTCGGCTGGAGGGGAGCCTTCGTCTTGACCGAACCCGTGACGGCCGCGGACGCGGGGGGCGCCAGCAGCATCGAACCGACGGCCAACAGCACCAGCGACGCGGTCATCGCAACGAGCCCACGGCGAGTAGAACGCTTGCGCGTGCCCGAGGTTGATCCAATTAACATTCAAGCCCCCGAATTCTCAAGACGTCATAGCGTGGTCAAGCTAGTCGGCAAAATGATCTCCGTCAACGTCTTTGCAGCCAGGAATGGCCCGCTGTTTCTTCGGGCGTTGCTGGTCGCCGTTGGTCGCTATTGGTCGGCCCTTGACGGCCCGGTGACGGCCCCTCAGCGGTCATCGTCGCCCTGTCGCACGGACAGCTTGGAAATCGGATTGAACTAGACCTTGGGTAACCGCATCATCTGCGGCGGGGTGGGTGCGCCCGGCAGGATTCGAACCTGCGGCCTTGGGATTAGAAGTCCCCTGCTCTATCCGCTGAGCTACGGGCGCGCGGCGTGGGTGTCGCGCCCAGAGGGTACCGCCGACCCGCCGGCCGGCGGGGAAAAGGGTGCCCGCGTCCACGTTGCCGAGCAGGGTCTCACGGAGGCCGGTTGACTGGCATCCGGGTTCCCACGGACCGACCCGCCGCAGGCCCGTACCCTCGGCTGGTGCTGCTGGACCCCGACGCCGAGAACGACGTCGCCTACGAGCTGTGCCAGATCGTGGGCCGTGCCATCCTGCCGTACCGGTCGTCGGACGCCACCGGCCAGCGCTTCGGCACCGCGTTCTTTTTCCAGGGCACCGACGACCCGGTGGGGGAGTCGCTGCTGACGGCGGCCGACCTGACCGGCACGCCGGATGGGGAGTTGGGCCTGCGGGCGAGCGTCACCGAGCCGGCCGGGGTCGCGCCGGACGCCGTCGCGGACGCCGAGATGAGGCTTGGCTGGGCGCGCTTCCCGGGGGACGGCGTCGCGGTGCTGCCCACCGGCGGGCTGCACCGGTACGCCGGTGACGGCGGCTGGCGGTGGCGGGTGCAGCCGGTGCCCGCCGGGATCGCCGCCGGGCCCGAGGTGGTCGCCCGCCTCGGCGCCGACGCCAGTTCCGCTTTCGTGCTGGCCCATGGGGTACGCGAGGACGGGTCGCGGCCACTGGAGGTGGCCATCGAGCGGGTGGTCCGCGACGGGGACGCCGTGCGGATCACCACTGAACTGCCGCCGGGGTACGTCGGGGCGCCGGTCTTCATTGTGCAGGCGGACCCGGTCGGGGAGGTGTCGCTGTACTGCCTGGGCCTGGTGCTGCCCGGCGTCGGCGCTCACCCGGTGGCGACCTTCGACCGGATCCGGGCCGTTCTTCCGGCGACACCCGGCGACTGAGACACGCCACTCGGCGGGTGGCGCGGCGAGCCGTGGCCCGGCCGGGTCAGCCGCCCGCCGTCGCCGCACCTGCCGGATCGGACGCGGGACGCCGGCTTTCCGGCAGCTGGGCAGCGTCGTCGGTCGCCACGTCGTCGGCCGGGGCGGTGGGGCCAGCGGCGAGGAACGTCTCGGCCCACCGGCCGACCTCGTCGAAGACCTTTCGGCGTACGGCGGGGCCGGAGAGCGTGAGGTCGTGCAGCCCGCCGTCGAAGCGGGCCAGGGTGACGTGCCGGCCGAGGCGGGGCGCATACCGCACCATGTGCTCCACGTCCAGCACGGCGTCGGCCAGCGTGGCGCTGTCGTGCCACTTGGTGCCCCGGAACGAGCGGGTCGAGCAGGCCAGCAGCACCGGCACCTGGATGTCCAGCCCGGCGCGCAGCCGGCGTTGGCCGGTGCGGATCGCGTTCAGCCAGCCGGCCCGGACCGGGAACCCGGCCAGCGGCTTCCACGCCAGGTCGTAGGTCCACTCGCCCCGGTGGTCGGTGTGGAGGCTCTCGCCGTACACCGTGCCCAGCCCGAACGGCACGATGCGGTGCGGCGCCCGGCGGCCCAGCCGGGAGACGGCGGCCGCGAGGGGTCTGCGCACCGCCCAGGGGGCGTTCAGGTCGAAGAAGGGGCTGTTGAGCACCAGGCCGTCGACGGTGCCGGCGTCGCGGCGGGCGTCCGCCCAGAGCGAGGTGATCAGGCCGCCGGTGGAGTGGCCCATCGCCAGCAGGGTGTCGTGCTCGTCGTCGGTGCGGATGATCTCGGCGGCGGCGTCCAGCTCAGGGAAGTAGTCGCTGATGTCCTGGCAGAAGTTCGGGGTCTGGTGCGGGAGCAGGCTGCGACCGTACTTGCGCAGGTCGAGGGCGTAGAAGTCCCAGCCCCGCTCGGCGAAGGAGTCGGCCAGGTGGGTCTGGAAGAAGTAGTCGACGAAGCCGTGCACGTAGAGCACGGCCCGCCCGGTGGGGCGCTCGGCCCGCCGCCGGACCAGGGTCGCGACGACCGCGCCCTCGTCGTCGGTGCCCAGGTCGATCGTCTGCCGCTCGTACGGCGGCCCCAACACGTCCGGTTCCACGTTCGCGACGCTACGCCGCCAAGCTACCCGGCGGTAGTCCCCGGGATCCGGCCGCCCCGACCGGCCGTGCCAGCCGGCCGGCCGGGGCATGCGGGAGTACGCGTCAGACGGTTTCCGCGTCGGCGCGGCTCGGGTCGCCGGCGGGCAGCGCCTCGGGCTCCTCGGCCGGGTCGACCTGATCCCGCGGCTGGCTGACGTCGCGCAGGTGCTTGTTGTGCCGAGGCTCCTGGCGGGTCTTGGCGTCGTTGAGCCGCCGGCGCAGGTCGTCGCGGACGTCGTTGAGCGCGGCGTGCAGGTCCTCCTCGCCGGAGGTGGTGACGATCTTCTGCCGGCCGGCGATCCAGCACTCCAGGGTGACCTTCTGCCCCCGCGCCTCGCGGTCCTTCACCGACACCTCCAGCTCGGTGGCGTCGGCGTGGAAGCCGGCCAGCCGGGCGTCGAGGGTGGCGAACTGCTCGGCGATCCAGGCGCGGTCGCCCTGCGAGAACCCGGCGCCCACCCGCAGGCACTCGGCCACGGTGGCCGGGTTCGTCACGGCGCTCATCGCCGCGCCTCGCAAGCGGTTGCGGAGCCGATCGTGGTGATCATCATGGCGCTGACCTCTCGTCGACGTGGAGCTGTCGGTGGTGCTTGATCAAGTCCATACCCAGGTTGGTCGGACCCGGAAACCGCTGACGCCCGTCCGGGTGGGTCGGCCGTACCACATCCGGGCCTGATCAGGGCGTTGTCCACAGGTGGCGTCGTTGTCCACAGGTCGGGGGTGGGGTGCTGGCGAGGACCGTCCGCCGCGTCGAGGCTCGGTGTCGAGTCGACTCGCGCTGGCAGGCCCCCGATCCCCCTGGAGGGACGATGTTCGACACCTACGTGACAATTGTCGGCAATGTGCTGACCACGCCCGAGTGGCGGCGTACCACCCAGAGCAACACCCTGGTGGCCAACTTCAAGGTCGCCTCCACCGCCCGCCGGCTCGACCGGGACAGCGGCCGCTGGGTCGACGGGAACTCGCTCCGGGTCCGCGTCAACTGTTGGCGCAAGCTCGCCGAGGGGGTGGCCGCCTCGGTGATGGTCGGCGACCCGGTGGTGGTCTGCGGCCGGCTCTACACCCGCGACTGGACCGACGACGCCGGCAACCACCGCACCCTTTACGAGCTGGAGGCCGTCGCCGTCGGCCACGACCTGTCCCGGGGTCGGGCGCGGTTCCTGCGCAACCGCCCGAGCATGACCACCAGCACGACGGAGGACGCGGAGGCGGAGAGCCGGGTGCACGGCGAGCCCACCGAGCCGGTCCCGGCCGGGCAGACGCCCGTCCTGCCCGACGACCGCCCGCTCGACGACGACTTCGAGCTGTCCGACTTCGGCGCGCTGCGTCCCGGCCCGTTCAGCGCGGCCGGCCCGGTCGACGACGCTTCCCTCAGCGTCGGCGGCGCGCAGGGCGGCGACACCGACGGCCCGGCTGGGCTCGACGACGACGAGTTGGCGTTCCCTCTCGGGGCTGACGACGACCAGTCGGACGACGACCGGCCGGACGACGACCGGCCGGACGACGAGTTGGGGCCGGTGCCGGACGAGGGCCGGCCGGAGCCCACGCCGTCCGGCCGGGGACGGCGTGGCCGGGGGCGGGTCCCGCAACCGGTCTGACCCCTCGGCTCGGCCATCCCGGCTGTCGTGGACGACGGCCCGGGTGGCGGCCAGGCGGCGGCGCGAGCGGTGTGCGGGCAGCACCGGTGCCGCGACCTCCGCGCCCACCACCCGCTCCCGGCGGGTGCTCCGCGACATGTCACGAACGGGGGCGGGGTGGCGACGCGACCGGCGTCGTCACCCCGCGTGACGCCCCTGGCCCGGCCCTCCACACCCAGCGCCGCCCTGCTTCCGGCCTCTGCCGCACCTGCCACCGCCCCGCTGCCCGGCGCGGCGAGCAGCCTGGACGGGGTGGGCCGGGGCGTGCCGGGCCAGGTTGGTTCACGGGACGCTCGTCTAGGCTGGCCGGCCGGAGGTGGTGCGCGTGCGACGGACAGCGCCGGTGGCGAACGCGGTGGGGCTGCTGGCCGGGTACGCGCTGGACAGGCTGCTCGGCGACCCACGCCGGTGGCACCCGGTGGCCGGCTTCGGGCAGGTCGCCGGCGCGCTGGAGCGGCGGCTCTACCGACCGGACCGGACGGCCGGGGCGGTGTTCACCGCGCTGGCCGTTGGTGGGCCGGTGCTGCTCGGGGCGGCCGCTGCGGCAGCCACCCGGCACCGGCCGGTGACCCGGGCGGTGCTCGTCGCCGCCGGCACCTGGACCGTGCTGGGCGGTCGCACCCTGCGGCACGAGGCCACCACCATGGGTGGGGCGCTGCGCGACGGCGACCTGCCCGCCGCCCGGCGACGCCTCGGTCACCTCTGCGGTCGGGACCCGTCGACTCTGGGCGAGTCGGAACTGGCCCGGGCCACCGTCGAGTCGGTCGCGGAGAACACCTCCGACGCGGTGGTCGCCCCTCTGGTCTGGGGCGCGGTCGCCGGCCTGCCCGGGCTGCTGGGCTACCGCGCGGCCAACACCCTCGACGCGATGGTCGGGCACCGGTCGGCGCGCTACGCGCGGTTCGGCACCCCCGCCGCCCGGCTCGACGACCTGCTCAACCTGGTGCCGTCCCGGCTGACCGGGCTGCTCACCATCGCCGTCGCGCCGGTCGCGAACGGCGACCGGGAACGCGCATGGCGGGTGTGGCGGCGCGACCGCAACGACCACCCGAGCCCCAACGCCGGTCAGTGCGAGGCGGCGATGGCCGGCGCGCTGGGGGTCCGCCTCGGCGGCCGCAACGTCTACTTCGGGCGCTCCGAGGTGCGCCCCTTCCTGGGCGACGGTCCCCGCCCCGAGGCGCGGCACCTCAGGCGTGCTGCCCGGATCTCCGGCGCGGTCGGCCTGGCCGCCCTCGGGCTGGCCGCCGCGTACCCGTTGACCGTCGGGCGTCTGGCCGCCGCCGTCGGGCGACGCGGGTGGAGCGCCGCCGTCGGGCGACGCGGGCTGGCCGGTGCTGGTGCCCGGCGCGGGCCGCGAGCCGTCGTGTCGGGGCGGGGGAGCGGGCGGTGAGCGGCGGGCTGCTGGTCGCCGGCACCACGTCCGACGCCGGCAAGAGTGTGCTGACCGCCGGCATCTGCCGCTGGCTGCACCGGCAAGGCGTGAAGGTGGCGCCGTTCAAGGCGCAGAACATGTCGAACAACTCGGCGGTGGTGGTCGGGCCGGACGGGCGTGGCGGCGAGATCGGCCGGGCCCAGGCCATGCAGGCCGCCGCCTGCGGCATCGCCCCCGACCTGCGCTTCAACCCGGTGCTGCTCAAGCCGGGCAGTGACCTGGCCAGCCAGGTCGTGCTGCTCGGCGAGGCGGTCGACACGATCACCGCCGGCACCTTCCGGCACCTGCGTCCCCGGCTCGCCGAGACCGCGTACGCGGCGCTGGCCGAGCTGCGGGCCGCGTACGACGTGGTGATCTGCGAGGGCGCCGGCAGCCCCGCCGAGATCAACCTGCGGGCCGGGGACTACGTCAACATGGGGTTGGCCCGGCACGCCAACCTGCCCACCATCGTGGTCGGCGACATCGACCGGGGCGGCGTCTTCGCCTCGATGTTCGGCACCGTGGCCCTGCTCGACCCGGCCGACCAGGCGCTGATCGCCGGCTTCGTGATCAACAAGTTCCGGGGCGACCTCGGCCTGCTCCAGCCGGGGCTGGACATGCTGCGCCACGTCACCGGCCGCCCCACGTACGGGGTGCTGCCCTGGGCACTCGACCTCTGGCTCGACGCCGAGGACTCGCTCGCCTACGGTCGGGTGCTCGGCCGCCCGGCCGCCCCGCACGGCACCGAGTGGCTGGACGTGGCCGTCGTCCGGCTGCCCCGGATCAGCAACGCCACCGACGTGGAGGCGCTGGCCACCGAGCCGGGCGTCCGCGTACGCCTCACCGTCGAACCAGCCGAGCTGGCCGCCGCCGACCTGGTCGTCCTGCCCGGGTCCAAGTCGACCGTGGCGGACCTCGCCTGGCTACGCGAGACCGGCCTCGCCGACGCGGTCCTGGCCCACGCGGCGGCCGGCAAGCCACTGCTGGGTCTCTGCGGCGGCTTCCAGATGCTCGGGCGCGCGATCCACGATCCGGTGGAGAGCCGCCAGGGCAGCGTGCCAGGCCTCGGCCTGCTGCCCATCGAGATCACCTTCGATCCGCGCAAGACCGTCCGGCAGTCGGTGGGCACCGCCCACGGCGACCTGCCGGTCCACGGCTACGAGATCCACCACGGGTACGTCTCGCACACCGATCCGACCCTGGCCCCGCTGCTGACCGGGAGCGACGGTGCCGGCGAGGGCGCGGTGCTCGGCGTGGTGCACGGCACGCACTGGCATGGGGCGTTCGAGTCGGACGGCTTCCGCCGCCGCTTCCTCACCGAGGCGGCCCGGATGGCCGGGCGCACCGGGTTCCGGGTCGCACTCGACACCAGCTTCGCGGCCGCCCGGGAACGCTCGCTCGACCTGCTCGGCGACCTGGTGGAGGAACATCTGGACACCGACGCCCTCTGGCGCCTCATCGAGACCGGCCCGCCCGCCGGCCTGCCCTTCATCCCACCCGGTCCGCCACCGGCCTGACCGGCGACGCCGCCGGCTCGGTCACCGCTCCCCGGACCGGCGACGCCGCCCGTTCGGCCACCGCGTCCCCGGACCGGCGACGCCGCCCGTTCGGCCACCGCGTCCCCGGACCGGCGACGCCGCCCGTTCGGCCACCGCGTCCCCGGACCGGCGTCGGCGTCAGTGCCGGACGTCGGCGGGGCGGTCGGTGGTGGGAAGGCCGGCGGTGAGCCACGCGTCGACGCCGCCGATCATGTCGGTGGCCCGGCGCAGCCCGAGCGTCTGCAGGCTGGCGGCGGCCAGGCTGGAGCTGTAGCCCTCCCGGCACACCAGCACGATTTCCCGGTCGTAGCCGGTGGCCTCCGGAATCCGCCATTCGCTGGCCGGATCGAGTCGCCACTCCAGCACCGTCCGGTCGATGACGACCGCCCCGGGCAGGTCGCCCTGGTCGCGGCGCTGCATCTCGGTACGGGTGTCGACCAGCAGCGCGCCGCAGCGGACCGCCTCGACGGTCTGCTGCGGAGTCAGTCGGTGCAGCCCGGCGCGCGCCTGTTCGAGCAGGGCGTCGATGCCGGGGCTCATCACGTCTCGGAGCACCACCCGATCATGCCGATTCGGGTGCGCGTCGGGCGGCGAACGGGCCGCGCATCACCCGTCGTCGCCCCAAATCCCTCGGACGTGACGGTGCCCGGTCGTGGCGGTCAGCCGGACGAGTTGCGGCCACCTCGATCAGGCACGATCGACTCGGCTTCCTTGAAGTCGTGGTGTCCCTGTCGGTGGGATACCCCGGTTTCCGTGATCGCAAGTCGATCGTGTGGACTTGGCGGGGTGACTGGGAGCGGGGTGACGGGGAGCGGCGTGGACGGGGTGCTGCCGGTGGCGGTCGTCGAGGCGTACTCCATGCTGGCGCGCCGGGTTGTCGCGGGCCCGGCGCGGTTGGGGCGGACCCGGCTGGTCGCGGTCGACGGGCCGAGCGGCGCGGGCAAGAGCCGGTTCGCCGTGCACCTCGCGGACGCCCTGGCGGCGCTTCCCGGCGGTGCCCGGCCGCCGGTGGTGCACACCGACGACCTGCTCGACGGCTGGGACGACCAACTCACCTTCTGGCCCCGGCTCGATGAGTGGGTGCTGGATCCGCTGCGTGCGGGGCGGCCCGGCTCCTACCGGCGTTACAGCTGGGTGCGGCGATGCTTCCTGCCCCGCCCGGTCCCGGTGCCGGTCGCGCCGGTGCTGATCCTGGAGGGGGTCAGCGCGGCACGCGCGGTTGTCCGGCCGGAGGTGACCCTGGCCGCCTTCGTCACCGCGCCCGCCTCGTTGCGGCTGGCCCGCGCGGTCGAGCGCGACGGGCCGGAGATCCTGCCCGAGCTGCGTCGCTGGCACGACGGGGAACGTGCGCACTTCGTCGCCGACCACACGGCAACCGGGGTCGACCTGGTGGTCGACGGCGCGCCGAGGTTGCCGCACGACGCGGACCGGTACTACGTGCGCATCCGCTGAGCGGGGCATGGACGTGTGCCACCGGCTGCGGCACGATGCGAGGAGGCTGCCATCGGCCACGGCACGATCCGAGAAGGCTCAGGGCGCGGCGAACGGGGGACTCATCATGTCGGCAGCGGATTCGCCCGCGCGGCGCCGCATCACCCTCACCGGCATCAGCTCGCGGGCCTGGGAGCACCCGGCCGACCGGGGCGCCCTGGTCGCGCTGCGTGAGCTGCGGGGTTTCGACGACGTGGTGCGGGCGTTCTTCGGCATGTGGAACGAGCGCGGCTTCCGGCTCTCCGTGCTGGCCTCGGGCATCCGGGTCGACCACCGGCAGTACCCGGCGGTCTGGCAGCGCTACACCGAGGCCGCCGCGGCGCTCGACGTCGCCGAGCTGCCTGAGCTGTACGTGACGCAGTCGCCCTGGCTGGGCGCCGAGGCGGTCGGCCTGGACCGGCCGTTCATCGTGCTGAACTCCGCCTGCGTGCAGGAGCTCGACGAGGACGAGCTGCGTTGCCTGCTCGGCCACGAGCTGGGGCACGTCGGCAGCGGGCACGCCGTCTACAAGACGATGCTCATGATCCTCACCCGCTGGGCGGCAAACCTGAGCTGGTTGCCGGTCGGCGCGTTCGCGCTGCGCGCGATCATCGCGGCGATGCTGGAGTGGTGGCGCAAGGCGGAGCTCTCCGCCGACCGGGCCGGTCTGCTCGCCGGGGAGGACCCGGCGGCCGCCCTGCGGCTGCTGATGAAGCTCGCCGGTGGCGGCGACCTGTCCCAGATCGACACCACCGCCTTCCTGGAGCAGGCGGCCGAGTACGCCGGTGGCGGCGACCTGCGGGACAGCCTGCACAAGATCCGGATGACCGCGTGGAGCACGCACCCGGTGCCGGTGGCGCGCGCCGCCCAGCTGCGGCAGTGGATCGACTCCGGGGCGTACGGGCGGGTGCTGGCCGGGGACTACCCGCGCCGCGACGACGACGGCTCGACCAGCGTCTCGGAGGAGATCAAGGCGGCGGCCGAGTCGTACCGGGAGGAGTTCAGCCGGTCCACCGACCCGCTGGTCGGGCTGCTGCGTCGGCTCGGCGACGGCGCCAGCGACGTCGGTGAGTGGGTGGGCGGCACCGCGGGCCGGGCCCGTTCCTGGATGGACGCCGCCACCGAGGCCGCCGGCCGCGCGCACCGCGCGGGCCGGACCGCGCCCGGCGCGACGGCGGGTGCCGGCCCGGGAGCCGGTGACAGTACGGGCTCGGCCGGCACGCCCGGGTAAGGCCGGCATACGATGCCGGTCATGACCACACCGATCATGTCCGAGTCCCAGGTGCGGGCCGCCGTCGAGCGGGAGATGCCCGGTGTCCGGGCCGACCTGGAACGACTCGTCCGCATCCCCGGCATCGCCTTCGAGGGCTTCGACCACTCACACGTGGAGCGCTCCGCCGAGGCGGTCGCCGAACTGCTGCGCGGGTGTGGCCTGGACGTCGACATCGTGCGTTCCGGCGGGCAGCCCGCGGTGATCGGCCGCCGTGCCGCCCCGGCCGGTGCGCCCACCGTGCTGCTCTACGCCCACCACGACGTGCAGCCGGTCGGCGACCGGTCGCTGTGGGAGTCCGACCCGTTCGAACCGGTCGAGCGGGACGGCCGGCTCTACGGTCGCGGCGCGGCCGACGACAAGGCCGGTATCATGGCGCACATCGCGGCGCTGCGCGCGTACGGTGACGCGCTGCCGGTCGGCGTGGTCCTCTTCATCGAGGGCGAGGAGGAGTACGGCTCCGACTCGCTGGAGCGGTTGCTGGACGAGCACCGCGACGAGATCGCCTCGGACGTCATCGTGATCGCCGACTCCGGCAACTGGGACATCGGCGTACCGGCGCTGACCACCTCGCTGCGCGGCATCGTCAACTGCTTCGTCGAGGTCCGCACGCTGGACCACGCGGTGCACAGCGGCATGTTCGGCGGTGCCGTCCCGGACGCGCTCACCGCGCTGGTCCGGCTGCTGGCCACCCTGCACGACGACGCCGGTGACGTGGCGGTGGACGGGCTCATCGGCCGCGAGGGCGCCACCGTCGACTACCCGGAGGACCGGATCCGGGGCGAGGCCGGGCTGGCCGAGGGCGTGCAGTTCATCGGCAGCGGCCGGATCACCGACCGGCTCTGGACCAAGCCCGCGCTGGCGGTGCTCGGCATCGACGCGCCGTCCACCGGCGAGGCGCCGAACGCCCTGGTCCCGTCTGCGAAGGCGAAGCTGAGCATCCGCCTCGCCCCGGGCGACGACCCCAAGCGGGCGTACGCGGCGGTGCGCGCGCACCTGGAGAAGCACGCGCCGTGGGGCGCGCAGGTGACGGTCTCCTTCGAGCACGACGGCGACCCCTGCGTGATCGACGCGTCCGGGCCGATGTTCGACGCCGCCCGCTCGGCGTTCCGGGAGGCCTGGGACGGCACCGATCCGGTGGACATCGGCGTCGGCGGGTCGATCCCGTTCATCGCCACCTTCCAGGAGATGTTCCCCAAGGCGGCGATCCTGGTCACCGGTGTGGAGGACCCGCACGCCCGCGCGCACGGCCCGAACGAGAGCCTGCACCTCGGGGAGTTCGCCCGGGTCTGCCTGGCCGAGGCGCTGCTGTTGGGCAAGGTGGCCGCGGCGGGCACGAACGGGAGTTAGGTGTCGGAACCGTAACTTCCGGTCTGATCTGGGAGTTTGCGGTGTGTCGGGCGCGGGGCTGTTATAGCCTTTCGAACATGAGTACGAACGAGGTGATGGCCCGGTTGGGGGCCGCTGTCAGCGCGCTGGGGGACGTCGACGTCTCCGCGTGGTCCGAGGACACGCTCAAAGAACAGCTCGGTGAGCTCTCCACCGCCCTGGTCGCCCTCGACTCGGTGCTCTCCCGGGTCGCCGGCGAGGTCCGCGCCCGGGGGCTGCGCATCGAGGAACCCGTCTCCGCCTGATCCGCCGTCCACGTGGGCGGCGGCACCCTGCCGACACCGCCCGGGCATGGCAATGCCCGGGCGGTGTCGGGGGCGACTGGCAGGATGAGGCTCGTGCGGTTCCTCGACCTGGCAGCCACGTCCGCCGCCGTCGGCGCCACCAGCGGCCGGCGCGCCAAGGTGGAGTTGCTCGCCGACGCGCTGCGCCGTCTCGACCCGGCCGAGGTGGAGCCCGGCGCCGGCTATCTCGCCGGTGAGCTGCGTCAGCGGCAGACCGGCGTGGGTTATGCGAGCCTGCGTGACCTGCCGCCGCCGGCCGCCGAGCCGACGTTGACCGTGGCCGCCGTCGACGCGGCCATCGAGCAGATCGCCGCGGTGCACGGCGCGGGCTCGCAGGCACGACGCCGTGCGCTGCTCGGGGCCCTCTACGCGGCGGCGACGGCCGAGGAGCAGCGGCTGCTCACCAACCTGTTCAGCGGTGAGCTGCGGCAGGGCGCCCAGGCCGGGCTGCTCGCCGACGCGGTGGCCCGGGCGGCCGAGGTGCCGGTGGCGGTGGTCCGTCGAGCCCTGCTGCTCGCCGGTGACCTGCGCGCGGTGGCGGTGGCCGCCATGGCCGGAGGCGCCGCCGAGCTGGCCGGGTTCGGCCTGCGGGTCGGCCGTCCGCTGGCGCCGATGCTCGCCCAGAGCGCCCCCTCGGTCGATGAGGCGCTGGCCGCGACCGGCGCGCCGGCGGTGGTCGACGTGAAGCTCGACGGCATCCGCATCCAGGTGCACCGCTCCGGCGCCGACATCGCCGTCTTCACCCGCAGCCTCGACGAGATCACCACCCGGGTGCCCGAGGTGGTCGCTGCGGTCCGCGCCCTGCCCGGCCGGGAGTTGGTGCTCGACGGCGAGGCGATCGGCCTGGACGAGACCGGCCGCCCCCTGCCGTTCCAGCAGACGTCCAGCCGGGCCGCCCGGCGCACCACACCCAGCACCACGGGGCGCACACCGGTCGCCCCGGCGGTGCTCGCGGCCGCCGCCAGCGCCGGCGAGACCGTGCTGACGCCGTACTTCTTCGACCTGCTGCACCTCGACGGCCAGGATCTGATCGACCTGCCCGGCCGGGAGCGGTGGGCGGCGCTCGCCGGCGCGGTGGACGCGTCGCTGCTGGTCGGGCGGCTGGAGGTTGACAACCCGGAGCAGGCGGGTGCGGCGTTCGCCGCCGCCATCGACGCCGGCCAGGAGGGCGTGGTGGTCAAGGCGCCGGACGCGCCCTACGACGCCGGTCGGCGCGGCGCGGCCTGGGTCAAGGTCAAACCCCGGCACACCCTCGACCTGGTGGTGCTCGCCGTCGAGTGGGGCAGCGGCCGGCGGCAGGGTTGGTTGTCCAACCTGCACCTCGGCGCGCGGGACCCGCGCACCGGCGACTTCGTGATGCTCGGCAAGACGTTCAAGGGGCTCACCGACGAGCTGCTGCGCTGGCAGACCGAGCGCTTCCTCGACCTCGCGGTGGAGCGCGGCGACTGGGTGGTCCGGGTCCGCCCCGAGCAGGTGGTGGAGATCGCCTTCGACGGGGTGCAGACGAGTTCGCGCTATCCGGGCGGGATGGCGCTGCGGTTCGCCCGCGTGGTGCGGTATCGCGACGACAAGTCCGCCGCCGAGGCGGACACCATCGACGCGGTCCGCGCCATCCACGCCGGCCGTCCCACCGGCTGACCGGCCGCACCGGCCGAGGTCAGGCGGTCAGGCGGACGCGCTCGGCGTCGGCTCGGCGGCCCGGTCCAACGGGGCTGACGTGGTGCCGATGCCGGCGGCCCGGCGGGCCTCCCGGCGGGCCACCCAGCCGTAGCCGAACAGGGCCATCACGGCGAAGAGCCACCACTGCACGACGTAGCCGAAGTTCTGCCAGTTGTTGGTGTGCCCGACCGGCACCGCCTTGAACACCGGGTCGGCCGCCGGAGTCTGCTCGTCCAGCAGCAGGTAGGCGCCGTACACCGGGTAGGGCAGTTCGCGGGCCAGCCGGGACACCCCGACCCGTCGGGTCTCCAGCCGTCCGTCGCGGCGGTTCACCGCGCCGGCGCCGCTCTCGGTCTCGTGCACCCGGCCGACCACCTTCACGTCACCGGTCGGCGCGGCGGGCACCGTCGGCTGGGCCATCGCCCCACCCGGCGCCGGCGGGACCCAACCCCGGTCCACCAGCAGCGCCGTGCCGTCGGCGAGCACCAGCGGGGTGAGCACCTCGAAGCCGACCCGGCTGTCCACCGTCCGGCCACGGACCAGGACGGTGTTCGTCGGGTCGTACCGGCCGCTGACGGTGACCCGGGTCCACACCTTGTCCTCGGCGGGGGCCGGGCCGACCGTTCCCGGGCCGCCGGCGGGAGCGCGCAGCGCCTCGGCCAGCGGAGCCGGGGCCATCCGCAGGCCGGCGTCGATCCGCTCGTTGACCTCGGTGCGCCCCCGGTAGCGGTCCAGCTGCCAGTTGCCGAGCAGGACCATGACCGCGGCGGCGACCAGGGTCAGGGCGAGAGCGCCCAGCCAGCGTGGGCTCAGCAGGAACCGGTACACGGCAACGAGGCTACCCGTATGACCGACGCCACTGACCTGGACCGGGCCGCGACGGCCCAACCGGCCCCGATCGGCGGTGCTCGCGTGTCGGGCGGGGCGGGTATCGTCACGCGGACGGATCGGTCCAACCGGTCCGCCGTCGCGTACCCGCCGCCCCCGCGAGGAGTCGATGATGACCGTCGTGCCGCGCCTGGTGCTCAGCGCGCCGTCCTCCGGGCACGGCAAGAACGCGCTGGCTATCGGGCTGCTCGCCGCCCTCGCCGAGCGGGGTGTCGACGTCGCCGGGTTCAAGCTCGGCCCGGATCACGTCGACGCCGCCTACCTCGGTCTCGCCTCCGGTCGGCCGGGCCGGTCGATCGATCCCCGGCTGGTCGGCGTCGACCGGCTCGCTCCGCTGGTCGCGCACGGCGCCGAGGGCGCGGGGCTCGCCGTGGTGCAGGGCAGCATGGGCCTGTACGACTCGGTCGGCGGCCGCCCGGAACAGGAGTCCACCGCCGCCGCGGCCGCCGCGCTGCGCAGCCCCGTGGTGCTCGTGGTCGACGTGGCCGCGATGGGTCAGTCGGTGGCCGCCCTGGTGCACGGTTTCCGCTCGTACGACGAGCAGCTCTGGCTCGGCGGGGTGATCCTCAACCGGGTGGCGTCCTCGCGGCACGAGGGGATGCTGCGCGAGGCGCTGGATGACGTGAACGTGCCGGTCTACGGCGCGTTGCGCCGGCAGGACCTGCCGGCGGTGCTGCCGTCGCGCCGGCACGGCGTGGTTCCGGTGGTCGGCGGGTCCGCCGACGCCGCCCGCGCGGTCCGCCGGCTGGGCGAGGCCGTCGCCGCCACGGTCGACCTGGAACGGCTGCTCGGGCTGGCCCGCTCCGCTCCGCCGCTGCCCGCCTCGGCGTGGTCGCCGGAGGAGGCGCTCGGTCCGGTGACGGTCCCGGCGGACCGCCCGCTGGTGGCGCTCGCCGGCGGGCCGGGCAGCAGCTTCAGCCATCCGGAGACCGCCGAGCTGCTGCGGGCCGCCGGCGCCGAGGTGGTCACGCTCGATCCGCTGCGCGACGAGGCGCTGCCGGCCGGCACCCGTGCGCTGGTCGTCGGCGGCGCGCTGCCCGAGGCGTACGCCGAGCAGCTGTCCGCCAACCGGCGGCTCTGCATCGCCGTGGCCGAGCTGGCGCGCACCGGGCGTCCGGTGGTCGCCGAGGGCACCGGCCTGCTCTGGCTGGCCCGGGAGCTGGACGGCCTGCCGATGTGCGGGGTGTTGGACGCGGTCGGCGTCAGCCGGGACGGCCTGGTGGTGGGCTACCGCGAGGCCACCGCCCAGACCGACAGCGTGGTCGCCGCGAGCGGCACGGTGCTGGTCGGGCACAAGGAGCACCGGGCGGTGCTCACCCCGCGATCCGGTCAACGCCCGGCGTGGAGCTGGGACGGCGGCACGCCGGAGGGCTTCGTCTGGCGCAACGTGCACGCCTCGCAGCTCACCCTGCACTGGGCCGGCCACCCGGCGACCGCCGCCCGGCTGGTCGCGGCGGCGGCAGCCGACCCGGCGGCCGAGGCGGTGCCCGTGGAACCCGGCGGGGTGCCGGCGTGATCGGTCAGGTGGCGGTGCGCCGCTTCCCGGCGCTGACCGTCTCCACCCCGCGCACCGAGGTGCGGCGGCACACCGCGGCCGACGCGGCGGCGGTCGGGGAGATCTTCGCCGACAAGCTGACCCGGCGCTGGCTGCCGCTGGCCGACGACTCCGGCCCGATCGACGGGCACGCATGGTGCACCGACCTGGCACGGCAGCGGCGCGACAGCGGCGACGGGGACCACTGGGCGGTGCTCCGCCGGGAGGACGGCCAGGTGGTGGGCTCGCTGTGGACCCGGCGCACCGACTGGGGCGCCCGGGCCACCGAGATCTCCTACGCGATGGCGCCGCACGCGCGCGGGTTCGGCCTGGCGGCCGAGGCCGTGGACGCGGTGGCCATCGCGCTGATCCTGGAGCACGGCTTCCAGCGGGTCGAGCTGCGCGTGGCCCCCGGCAACCTGGCCTCCCGCCGCGTCGCCGAGAAGGCCGGCTTCAGTTACGAGGGCCTGCTACGCAACGCCGGGTTCGTCCGCGGCGGCCGGGTGGACCTCGAACTCTGGTCGTTCGTCGCCGCCGACCTGCGCTGACCCGTGCCGGTCACCCGACGATGGCGTCCGAGGGCGCGGTGAACTGGCGGGTCGGTTGGCCCTTCAGTCCGTCGCGCAGGGTCTCCGCGACCGCCGCGATCGGGATCTGGGACTGCCCGTCGCCCACCGCGTTGAACGGGTTGTCCGGGTCGGAGATGAAGCTCGCCGCGGCCAACTCCGGGGTGTAGCCGACGAACCAGGCGGACCGGGTGCTGTCGGTGGTACCGGTCTTGCCGGCCACGGGGCGCCCGACCGTACCCCGGACGCTGTCGGCGGTGGACCAGCCGCCGCAGCCCCCGCGTGCCGGGGTGTCCCCGGTCGGGCAGCGGGCGGCGTCGGTGGCCGCCCGGGCGGCGTCCGCGCTGACCACCTGCCGGCAGCGCGGCTTGGCGACCTCGCGGTGGATGCCGCTGGCGGTGGCGTACGTGGTCGGCGTGCCGTCCCGGTTCATGATCGCCTGCACCGGGATCGCCTCGCAGTACCGGCCGTCGGCGGCGATGGCGGCGTACGCGTTCGCCATCTCCAGCGGGGTGGCGTCGGAGACACCCAGGGTGAACGCACCCCATTTGTTCGCCTTGGTAGGGGAGGCGTGGTCCCGGTCCACGTCGGTCCGCCAGCGAAGCCCGAGCTGCTCGGCGAGGCGGACCCCCTTCTCCGCCCCGATCTTCTCCTCCAGCTGCACGAAGAACGTGTTCACCGACTTGCCGAACCCGGACCACATGGTCTGCCGGCCGGTCATGGCGCCGCTGGCGTTGGATGGGGCCCAGCCGTCGTAGACCCGCGACTGGTAGCGGTACGGAGAGTTGATCTCGGTGGACAGCGGCATCCCGTCGTTGAGCGCGGCCAGCATCGGGAACATCTTGAACGTCGATCCCGCCTGGTAGCCCGGCAGGTCACCGCCGCCGAGCAGGGGTGCCACCGTGTTCGGATAGTTCGCCTTCACTTTCGGCCCGGCCTCCGGGTTGGAGCTCAGCGGATTCTCGCTCAGGTCCAGCGAGTACGCCCGGTTCACCGCCATCGCCTTGACCCGTCCGGTGCCGGGCTCGGAGACGACGATGCCGTTGGCGAACGGGCTGCCGGTGCTCTCCTTGCTGCCGACGTTCTTCTCCGCCGCCTCCTGGATCTTCGGGTCGATGCTGAGCACGATCCGGTAGCCGCCTCGGCGCAGCTTGTCCATCCGTTCCAGCCGGTTCGCCCCGAACGCGGGCTGCGCGCTCCACCAGTTCTTCAGGTAGTCGCAGGCGAAGCCCCAACTGTTGTACTTCTCCGACACCGCGGCGCAGTCGTTCGGCGGGCTGGTCAGCTTCAGCCGGATCGGTTCGGTCTTCGCGGCGGCGGCCGAGTCGGGGGAGAGGTAGCCGAGTTGGCTCATCCGGTCCAGGACGTAGTTGCGCCGCCCGGTGGCCTCCTTCTGGTCGGAGTCGGCCGGGTCGTACTCCGACGGCGACTTGACCAGCCCGGCGAGGGTGGCCGCCTCGACGGGGGTGAGGTCCTTCGGGGTCTTGGAGAAGAAGATCTCGCTGGCCGCGTAGATGCCGTACGCCCGGTGCCCGAAGTACGCCGAGTTCAGGTAGCGCTCCAGGATCTGCTCCTTGCTCATCTCCTTCTCCAGGTCCAGCGCCATCCGCATCTCCTTGACCTTGCGCAGGCTGGTCTGCTGGGTGGCCTCCTGGACCTCCTTGGGGGTGGTCGCGCTGTCCCGCAGGGCCATCCGGACGTACTGCATGGTCAGAGTGGAGGCGCCCTGGGAGACGCCGCTGGAGCGGGTGTTGGCCACGAAGGCCCGGGCCACGCCCTTCGGGTCGACGCCGTGGTGCTGGTAGAAGCGGGAGTCCTCGGCGGCGACGATCGCCTGCTGGATGTTCGGCGACATGTCCGACAGCTTGGTGTACTGCCGGTACTCCTCGTAGAACATGGTCAGCACGGTCTTGCCGTCCGGGGCGTAGAGGTACGAGGTCTCGGCGGGCAGGGCGGTGGTCAGCAGCCTGGTCTTCTGCTCCACGGCGTGCGCGGTGGCCTTCGCGCCGAGCCCGGTGAGGGCGACCAGCGGGTACGCGGCGGCGGCGATCACGATGCCGGCGATCAGCCCGGCGCGGAGGAGAGGGACGAGTCGACCAGCGGCAGCAAGGGGTCGGTTGCTCACGTGGCCAAGTTATGACATTTCCGATTCGTACATGAGAAGAACTCATAAACCGGCGGGTGGTGACGCGGCTTACGCGGAGATCAGCTGTTCCATCGGCGACCTTCCCGGCAGGATCGCGGACATGCGTGATCAGCCGAGCGGAGTGGCACCGGTCGCCGGGACCGGACCGGCCGCAGTTCCCGAGCCGGACCTGGGACACCACGGCGACGTGGAGGTCGGTGCCGGCCTGGTCGACCTCGCCGTCAACGTCCGCCAGGCACCGCTGCCGGACTGGCTGGCCGACCCGATCACCGCCACCCTCAGCGACCTGGGCCGATATCCGGACCCGGCACCGGCCCGAGCCGCGGTCGCCGCCCGGCACCGGCGTCACCCGGACGAGGTACTGCTCACCGCCGGCGCCGCCGAGGGGTTCGTGCTGATCGCCCAGGCGCTGCGCGGTGTCCGCCGGCCGGTCGTGGTGCACCCCCAGTTCACCGAGCCGGAGGCGGCGCTGCGAGCCGCCGGGCACCCGGTGGAGCGGGTGCTGCTGGACGCCGCCGACGACTTCCGGCTCGACCCGGACCGGGTGCCCGCCGACGCCGACCTGGTGATGATCGGCAACCCGACGAACCCGACCTCGGTGCTGCACCCGGCGCGCACCCTGGCCGCGCTGGCCCGACCGGGTCGGATCCTGGTGGTCGACGAGGCGTTCGCCGACACCACCGCCGTACCCGGGCGACCCGGCGAACCGGAGTCGCTGGCCGAGCGGCGCGACCTGCCCGGGCTGCTCGTGCTGCGCAGCCTCACCAAGACCTGGGGCCTGGCCGGCCTGCGCATCGGCTACCTGCTCGGCGCACCGGAGCTGCTGTCCCGGCTGGCCGCCGTCCAGCCGCTCTGGGCGGTCTCCACACCGGCGCTGGCCGCCGCGTCGGCCTGCGCCACCCCCGTCGCGGTCCAGGCCGAACGCGCGATCGCCGCCGACCTCGCCGCCGACCGCGACCACCTGACCGCCCGCCTGGCCGACCTGCCCGGTGTACGCGTCGTCGGCCGCCCGGCCAGCGCGTTCGTGCTGCTGCACCTGCCCGGAGCGACCCGCGTCCGGGCGACTTTGCGCGAGCGTGGCTGGGCGGTACGCCGGGGTGACACGTTCCCTGGGCTCGGCCCGGACTGGCTGCGGGTGGCGGTGCGCGACCGATCCACCACCGATGCGTTCATCGAGGTGCTGCGCGAGACCATGGAGGCATGATGCTGGAGACCACGATCGCGGCGATCCAACCGCCGGACGAGTCGGCGATGGCCGACGCCCGTGCGCTGCACGGCCGGCTCACCAAGCCGGCCGGCTCCCTGGGCGCGCTGGAGGAGCTGTCAGTACGCCTCGCCGGCCTGGCCGGTGCCTGCCCGCCGCCCCTGCCCGAGCCGGCCGCGGTGGCGATCTTCGCGGGGGACCACGGGGTGCACGCCCAGGGGGTGACTCCGTGGCCGCAGGAGGTCACCGGGCAGATGATCGGCAACTTCCTGGCCGGCGGTGCGGTGGTCAACGCTTTCGCCCGGCAGGCGGGCGCCTCGGTCACCGTGGTCGACGTCGGCGTGGCCACGCCGCTGCCCGCTCAGCCGGCCGCTGAGGCATCCGGCCCGGTCGTCCTCGACCCGTCCACGCCCCGGCTGGTCGCCGCGTGCGTTCGCCGGGGCACCCGGGATCTCGCGGTGACCGCCGCGCTCACCCGGGACGAGGCGAGGGCGGCGGTGCAGACCGGCATCCGGATCGCCGACGAGTTGATCGACGCTGGGGCGGCCATCCTGCTCACCGGCGACATGGGCATCGGCAACACCACGCCGGCCGCTGCGCTGATCGCCGCCTTCACCGGCGCCGACCCGCTCGACGCCACCGGCCGAGGAACCGGGGTCGACGACCCGACGTACGCCCGCAAGGTGGCCGTGGTGCGGGCCGCGCTGGCCCGGCACGCGCCCGACCCGGCCGACCCGCTGGGTGTGCTGGCCGCCGTCGGCGGCCTGGAGCACGCCGCCCTGGCCGGGCTGATCCTGGGCGCCGCGGCGCGCCGCACACCGGTGCTGCTGGACGGGGTGATCGCGGTCTCCGCCGCCCTCGCCGCCGCCGCGTTCGCCCCGGACGCGGTCAGCGCCATGGTCGCCGGCCACCGCTCGGCCGAGCCGGGCGCGACGGTGGCGCTGCGCCACCTCGGCCTCGACCCGCTGATCGACCTGGGGCTGCGCCTCGGGGAGGGCACCGGAGCGCTGCTGGCGCTGCCGGTGGTCACCGGCGCGGTTCGGGTGCTGCACGAGGTGGCCACCTTCGACTCGGCGGGCGTGGCGGAGAAGTGAGCAGACCCGGCGAGCGGACGATCCGGCTCGGCGGTGCGGTGCCCGGCATCGCCGCCCGGCGGGGCGAGGAGGCGGCGTGAGCACCAACCCGTACCCCCTCGGCCTGCGGCTCGACGGGCGGCGGGTGGTCGTGGTGGGCGGTGGCGCCGTCGCCACCCGACGTGTCCCGGCGCTGCTGGACGCCGGCGGGGACGTCCTGCTGGTGGCACCGGAGCTGACCCCGGCGCTGCGCGCCCGGGCGGACGCAAACCGGCTGCGCTGGGTGCCCCGCCGGTTCGAGCCGGCTGACCTGGACGGGGCGTGGCTGGTCCAGGTGGCCATCGACGACCCGGTCGCGGCTGCCTCGGTGAGCGCCGTCGCCGCCGAGCGCCGGATCTTCTGCGTCCGGGCCGACGACCGCCTGGCGGCCACCGCCTGGACCCCGGCGGTGACCCGGCACGGCCCGGTCACCGTGGCGGTGCTCGGCGGCGGCGACCCGCGCCGCGCGATGACCGTCCGGGACGCCATCCGCGACCTCCTGAGCGCAAGGAAGGGCCCCCTGCTAACACCTGCGGTAGTGGAAGGGTCCCTTCCTGACGCGGGCGGGCGGGTGGCGCTAGTCGGGGCGGGTCCGGGCGACCCCGAGCTGATCACCGTGAAGGGTTGGCGGCTGCTGACCGAGGCGGACGTGGTGGTCGCCGACCGGTTGGTGCCCGGGCTGCTCCTGGACGAGCTACGCGCCGACGTCGAGCTGGTGGATGCCTCGAAGATCCCCTACGGACCGTCCCGGGCCCAGGAGGAGATCAACCGGATCCTGGTGGACCGTGCCCGGTCCGGCGCCCTGGTGGTCCGGCTCAAGGGCGGTGACCCGTACGTCTTCGGCCGGGGCGGCGAGGAGCTGTTGGCGTGCGCGGCGGCCGGCGTACCGGTGACCGTGGTCCCCGGAGTGACCAGCTCGATAGCCGCCCCCGC
The DNA here is from genome assembly GCF_053599855.1 of Micromonospora sp. NPDC005161. Classification (NCBI taxonomy): domain Bacteria; kingdom Bacillati; phylum Actinomycetota; class Actinomycetes; order Micromonosporales; family Micromonosporaceae; genus Micromonospora; species Micromonospora sp. NPDC005161. The sequence goes on along the minus strand of NZ_JBSFYQ010000007.1, from coordinate 52,643 downwards.
CGCCGCCAATATCCCGGTCACCCACCGGGCGGTGGCGCACGAGTTCACCGTGGTCTCCGGGCACGTCGCGCCCGACTCACCGGCCTCGCTGGTGCGCTGGGAGGCGCTCGCCGGGTTGCGAGGCACCCTGGTGATCCTCATGGGGTTGAAGAACCTCGCCGCCATCACGGCCACTCTGATCGCACACGGCCGGTCGCCGCAGACGCCAGCCGCCATCGTCCAGGAGGCCACGACAGGCGCCCAGCGGGTGCTGCGGTCGACGCTCGGCGCGGTGGCCGGCGACCTGCTCACCGCCGACCTGCGCCCGCCCGCGGTCGTCGTGGTGGGCGACGTGGTGCACGCGCTGGACACCTGACGTCAGCCGGCCTCGATGCGGGGCTCCGGCGGGCGGTGCTCCCGGCGTGCGGTGCCTCGGTGGGCGGTGCTTTGGCCGTGCGGTGCTTTGGCCGTGCGATGCCGCGGCGCGCGGTGCACGGTGCCTCGCCGTGCGGTGGCGGGAACGAGCGGCGCGGCACCGGCGGCGGACCCTCCTGCCCTCCTTTGCTCTGCTTCAACCGGCGCAACACCCAGAGGCCATCTCTGTTGCGTTGGTTGAAGCAGAGCAAAGGGCTTGCGAGTAGTCCCCGCTCCTCGGTCGGCGGCGCCGGTCGTCGGTCGCCAGCGCCGACCCCGGGCCCGCCGGCAACGCTCCTCGGCCGGAGGCACCGACTCCGGGCCGGCGGCACCGACCCCCGGCAGGCGCCACCCCCCGGTCGCTGCCCCTGGACAGACGGCGGGCCGGAGCGGTGAAGCTCCGGCCCGCCGTTGAACTGGCGATCGGCTACTGCTTGAGCATGTTGTCCAGCAGCAGGGCGCAGCGGATCAGACCGAGGTGGCTGTACGCCTGCGGGTGGTTGCCCAGCCCGCGCTCGGCGAGCGGGTCGTACTGCTCGGGGAGCAGCCCGGTCGGGCCGGCGGTGAGCACCATCTGCGCGAACAGCTCCTCGGCGTCGGTGCGGCGGCCGGTGCGCAGGTACGCCTCGATCAGCCACGCCGTGCAGATGTGGAAGCCGCCCTCGCGGCCCGGCAGGCCGTCGTCCCAGTGGTAGCGGTAGACGACCGGGCCGCTGCGCAGGTCCGCCTCGATCCGGAGCACCGTGGACAGGAAGCGCGGGTCGTCGCCTGGAAGCAGGCCGGACAGCCCGATCCAGAGCGACGAGGCGTCCATGTCCTCGTCGCCGTACGCGACGCTGTACGCCTCGACCTCCTCGTGCCAGCCGTGCTCCAGCACGTTGGCGGCGATCCGGTCGCGGAGTTCCTTCCAGTCGGGCCGGTCCTCGCCGCCGTGCTGGCGCATCACGTGCAGCGCCCGGTCGACGGTCATCCAGCACATCACCTTGGAGAAGACGTGGTGCCGGGGTGGGAGCCGGGCCTCCCAGATGCCGTGGTCGGGCTCGTGCCAGCGGCGGCGGACCGCCTCGACCATGTTCTCCAGCACCCGCCACTCGTCCTCGCGGACCGAGCCGCGGGCATCGGCGACGGCCGCGATCAGGTCGGAGATCGGGCCGAAGACGTCCAGCTGGAGCTGGTGGTTGGCGAGGTTGCCGACCCGGACCGGTCGGGAGCCGGCATACCCGGGCAGGGTGTCGATGACCGCCTCGGCGCCCAGCTCGTAGCCGTCGATGGTGTAGAGCGGGTGCAACCGCTCCGGGTGGCCGCCGGTGCGTTCGATGCAGCCGTCCACCCAGCGCAGCAGCCCCTCGGCCTCCTCGATGGAACCCAGGTCGACCAACGCGCGGGCGGTCAGCGCCGCGTCGCGGAGCCAGCAGTAGCGGTAGTCCCAGTTGCGGACGCCGCCCAGCTCCTCGGGGAGCGAGGTGGTCGCCGCGGCGAGGATCGAACCGGTCGCCTCGTGGCACAGCCCGCGCAGGGTGAGCGCGCTGCGGGCGACCAGGTCGCGGGCGGTGGACGGCAGCCGCAGCGAGGCGACCCAGTCCTTCCACGGCTGCTCGGCCGCGGCCTGCCGGTCGTGGATCGGCACCCGGTGGTGCTCCAGGCTGTGCGTGGCGAAGCGCAGCTCCAGCACGACCTGCCCGCCGGCGGCGGAGAGGTCGACGACCGCCTTGGCGGTCTCGTAGCCGCCGTCATTGTTGACCTGCCACTCCACCCCCGGGGAGTAGAGCGCGATCGGCTCGTTGGAGCCGAGCACCAGCAGGCCGTCGCCGAGCGGCTGCAACTGGACGGCGACCTGACCGAACTCGGGGCGCGGCGCGAACTCCACCCGAACCCGGCCGCTGCCGGTGAGCACCCGGATCAGGGTCGAGTCGCCGGTGATCACCGCGGGGCCGTCCGGGGTGGTCTCCCGGGCCGGCTTGTCCAGCCAGTCGGTGACGGTGAGCCCGGACCACCGGGTCTCCACGGTCATCGTGCCGGAGCGGTAGCGCTGGCCCAGCGGGATGCCGCCGCGTTCCGGGACGATGCTGAAGTGGCCGGCCGGGCTGCCACCGACCAGGTCGGCGAAGATCGCCGCCGAGTCCGGCTTGGGGTGACACAGCCAGCTGACCTTGGCATCGGGGGTGAGCAGCGCGACGGTGCGGCCGTTGGCCAGCATGGAGTGCCGCTCGATCGGCACCGCCCGCTCGCCGAACAGCCAGTGCCGGCGGGTCTCCAGCAGCAGCCCGAGCGCGCGGGCCGCTTCGAGCGGCTCGGCCACCCGGTAGCCGGCCTGGGTGTCCCCGGGACCGATCTTGATGCCGAGGTCCGGGCCGTGCAGGTTGCCGAACGCGTTCTCGTCGGTCACGTCGTCACCGATGAAGAGCACGGCGCTGGCCGCGAGCTGGGTCCGCAGCTGGTCGATCGCGGTGCCCTTGTGGGTGGCCACCACGGAGAGCTCGATGACCTCCTTGCCCTGGGTGACCGTGACGCCGTCGAAGGTGGCCGGCCCGTTGCGTACCGCCTCGATGGCAGCGGCGGCGACCTGCGGAGCGACCCCCCGGGTGTGCACGGCGACGCTGGCCGGCTTGCGCTCCAGGCGGATGCCGGGATGCTCGGCGGCGATCTCGCGTAGCGCGTTCCGCACCCGGGTGCGCACGGCGACCAGCTCGGGGGAGAGCCGCTCGACGAAGCCGATGTCGAACTCGGAGCCGTGGCTGCCGACGAGGTGCACCTCGCTGGGCAGCCGGGAGAGCGCGGCCAGGTCGCGCAGCGCCCGGCCGGAGATCACCGCCACGGTGGTCTGCGGCAGCGCGGCGAGCGCGCGGATCGCGGCCACCGACTCGGGCAGCGGTACGGCCGTGCTCGGGTCCTCCACGATCGGCGCCAGTGTGCCGTCGTAGTCGCAGGCGATCAGGAGCTGGGGGACCCGGGCGATCCGGCCGATGGCGGAGCGCAGCTCGGGGTCCATCACCCCGGTGGCGGTCGCCGCTCCGTCGTTGACGGACGTGTTCACGCGGCCTCCGCCTCGGAAACTCCAAGCTCGGAGAGGAAAGACTTGGCCCAGTGCCCCACGTCGTGGGTACGCAGGTGACGTTGCATTGTCCGCATCCGGCGGCGTGCCTCGGTTTTCTCCACGTGCACGGCCCGGAGCAGGGCGTCCTTGACCGCGTCCGGGTCGTGCGGGTTACACAAAAAGGCCTGGCGCAGCTCGGTGGCGGCGCCGGCGAACTCACTGAGCACGAGCGCGCCACCCTGGTCGGCGCGCGATGCGACGTACTCCTTGGCCACCAGATTCATTCCGTCTCGCAGCGGGGTCACCATCATGACGTCGGCAGCGACGTACATCGCGGCCAGTTCACTGCGACTGTACGACTGATGCAGGTAGTGCACCGCCGGCACGCCGACCCTGCCGAATTCACCATTAATCCGACCGACTTCGCGCTCCACCTTGACCCGAAGCGCCTGGTAGTGCTCGACGCGTTCCCGGCTCGGCGTGGCCACCTGCACCATAACCGCGTCCGGGACTGTCAACTTTCCGTCAGCCAGCAGCTCGCGAAAAGCCTTCAGCCGCAGCTCGATGCCCTTGGTGTAATCCAGCCGGTCCACGCCCAGGATTATCGTCTTCGGGTCGCCCAGCTCGGCCCGAATCTGCTTGGCACGGGCCTGCACCGCCGGGTCGGCGGCCATCCGTTCCATCTCCTGGGTGTCGATCGAGATGGGGAAGGCGCCCGCCTTCACCTGCCGGCCGTCGACCTGGATCATCTGCCCCTCGTAGCGGAGCCCGAGCAGGTGCCGGGCCAGCCGGACGAAGTTCTGCGCGGCCAGCCGCTGCTGGAAGCCGACCAGGTCGGCGCCGAGCAGGCCGCGAAGGATCTCGGTGCGGAACGGCATCTGCATGAACAGCTCGATCGGCGGGAACGGGATGTGCAGGAAGAAGCCGATCCGCAGGTCCGGCCGCAGCTCCCGGAGCATCGCCGGGACCAGCTGGAGCTGGTAGTCCTGCACCCAGACCGTCGCGCCCTCGGCCGCGACGTCCGCCGCGGCCTCCGCGAACCGGGCGTTGACCAGGCGGTACGCCTCCCGCCAGCGGCGCTTGTAGGCCGGCGTCTCCACCGCGTCGTGATAGAGCGGCCAGATCGTCGCGTTGGACTGGCCCTCGTAGTAGCGCTCCAACTCTTCGGCGCTCAACGGGACCGGATGCAGCCGGATGCCCTCCAGGTCGAACGGCTCGGGGGCGGCGCCGGTGCCGCCGGCCCAGCCGACCCAGGTGCCCTGGTGCTCGGCGAGCACGGGATGCAGCGCGGTGACGAGCCCGCCGGGGCTGCGTCGCCACTGCCGTCCCTCGGGTGTGCTCACCTCGTCGACCGGCAGGCGGTTCGCCACTACGACAAAGGAGCTACGGACGGTCACGATCGGCCACCTCCGGGTGCTGACGGGTCCACCGCGATGAGCGTACTGAGCGTAGCTGCGGCGTCTGTTGCCCCGTGCCGGAGTTCCGTACCCGCTCAGCGTGGGCTGAATCGGAATCGTGATCTTGTTGACAGGGTGGCTCGGTGAGCGGCACGACGTACTCCTGGGGCGGGGTGATGTGGGCGAAGCGGGCCGTACCTGTCAGGATTGACGATGGCGTGCGCGTGGCCGGCTCCCGGCCGGTGGCGGCGGGCGGAGGTCGCAGCCCGCGCCGCGCCGCCGATCATGCGACAGCAACCGACGGAGGTAGCCCGCACCGTGGCCCAGTACATCTACGTCCTGGAAAAGGCGCGCAAGGCGCACGGCGACAAGGTCGTGCTCGACAACGTGACGTTGAGCTTCCTGCCGGGGGCCAAGATCGGTGTGCTCGGCCCGAACGGCGCCGGTAAGTCCAGCCTCCTCAAGATCATGGCAGGGTTGGACAAGCCGAGCAACGGCGAGGCCCGGCTGATGCCCGGCTACACCGTCGGAATGCTCGCCCAGGAGCCTCCGCTCAACGACGCCAAGACCGTGCTCGGCAACGTCGAGGAGGCGGTCGCCGAGACCAAGGCCAAGCTGGAGCGGTTCAACAAGATCGCCGAGCAGATGGCGACCGACTACTCCGACGAGCTGATGGAGAAGATGGGCAAGCTCCAGGAGGAGCTGGACCACCTCGACGCCTGGGACGTCGACTCCAAGCTCGAACTGGCCATGGACGCCCTGCGCTGCCCGCCGCCGGACGCCGACGTGACCCAGCTCTCCGGTGGTGAGCGCCGCCGCGTCGCGCTCTGCAAGCTGCTGCTGGAGGCGCCCGACCTGCTGCTGCTCGACGAGCCCACGAACCACCTGGACGCGGAGAGCGTCTCCTGGCTGGAGCAGCACCTGGCCAAGTACGCCGGCACCGTCATGGCGATCACGCACGACCGGTACTTCCTCGACAACGTGGCCAACTGGATCCTGGAGCTGGACCGCGGCCGCACCTACCCGTACGAGGGCAACTACTCCACGTACCTGGAGAAGAAGGCCGCCCGGCTGGCCGTCGAGGGTCGCCGCGACGCCAAGATGAAGAAGCGCCTCACCGAGGAGCTGGAGTGGGTCCGCTCCAACGCCAAGGCCCGGCAGACCAAATCCAAGGCACGCCTGGACCGGTACGACGAGATGGCCACCGAGGCGGAGAAGACCCGGAAGCTGGACTTCGAGGAGATCCAGATCCCGCCGGGCCCGCGCCTGGGCAGCACGGTCATCGAGGCGCAGAGTCTCAGCAAGGGCTTCGGCGATCGGCTGCTGATCGACAACCTGTCGTTCTCGCTGCCCCGCAACGGCATCGTCGGCATCATCGGCCCGAACGGTGTCGGCAAGACCACGCTGTTCAAGACCATCGTCGGGTTGGAGGAGCCGACCGGCGGCGACGTCCGGGTCGGTCCCACCGTCTCGCTGTCGTACGTCGACCAGAACCGGCAGGGCCTCGACGGCGACAAGACCGTCTGGGAGGTCGTCTCCGACGGGCTGGACTACCTGATGGTCGGCAAGGTCGAGATGCCGTCGCGGGCGTACATCGCCGCGTTCGGCTTCAAGGGACCGGACCAGCAGAAGCCGACCAAGGTGCTCTCCGGTGGCGAGCGTAACCGGCTCAACCTGGCGCTGACGCTCAAGATCGGCGGCAACGTCATCCTGCTCGACGAGCCGACGAACGACCTGGACGTGGAGACGCTCTCCAGCCTGGAGAACGCGCTGCTGGAGTTCCCCGGCTGCGCCGTGGTCATCTCCCACGACCGGATGTTCCTGGACCGGGTCGCCACGCACATCCTGGCCTGGGAGGGCGACGACCAGAACCCGGCGAAGTGGTTCTGGTTCGAGGGCAACTTCGAGGCGTACGAGAAGAACAAGATCGACCGCCTCGGCGCGGAGGCCGCCCGGCCGCACCGGGTGACCTACCGCAAGCTGACCCGCGACTGATCGGCCGACAAGGTGTCTGACCGGTTCGTCTACCACTGCACACTGCGCTGGTCCGACCTGGACGCGTACGGCCACGTCAACAACTCGCGCTTCCTCACCCTGTACGAGGAGGCGCGGGTGGCGTTGATGTTCGCCGGCGGCCGGGCCTGGGGGGTCGGCTCGTTCGCCGACGGGGTGGTGATCCGCCGGCACGAGGTCGACTACCTGCGCCCGGTCGACTACGCGCTGGGTCGGGCCACCGCGGAGGCCGCACCCACCGTCCGGATCGAGCTGTGGGTGGAGGAGATCCGGGCCTCCCGGTTCACCGTCGCCTACGAGCTGTACGACGGCGAGGTGCTGGCCAGCCGGGCCCGCTCGGTGCTGGTGCCGTTCGACCTGACCCGCCAGGTGCCCCGGCGGATCAGCGCCGAGGAGCGCGAGTTCCTGCTCACCTACGCCCCGCAGGGCGGCGCTGCGTGACCCGGCCGGACACGGCTGGGCCGGACCGGGCGGCGCCGCCCGGGCACGGCCTCACCGGGGTGGCCGACGCGGGTGCCTTCCTGGCCCGGCTGGTCCGGCTGGATCCGGTGGCGCCGGTCCGGCTGCGGCCGGCCGGTGCCGCCGCCCGGGTCGCCCTTTGGGCCCGGCTGCCGTGGCAGGTGCTGGTGGTCCGGACGGTGGACGGCGGCCCGGCCGACGGCGCGTCCACGGACGTCACCGTGGCGGCTCCGGAGCTGCTGGCGGAGCTGGAGCGTGGGGGCGCGGCCCTGCCGGCCCGCCGGGACGCGCAGTGGCGGTGGCCGTTGCCGCCGGCCCGCAGCCAACCGGTGGAGGCGCTGCCCGCCGCCGAGCTGTGGCGGATCGCGGGCGCGGCGGCCGGCACCCTGCGCGCCGCGAGTGAGCACGGCGTGGCCGGTCGCGCGGTGGGCCAACGCGCGCTGCGTGACGCGCTGCTCGACCACGTGGCCGTGCTGGTCACTCCGGACGACCCGCCCGGTCCGCCGGTGGAGGTGCCGCAGCGACTGGTGCAGGGGCTGACGCGGATGGGCTTCCTGGGCACGGCTGACCGCCCGGCGGGCGCCCCCGCGGGTGCCGCCGTCCAGGTGCGGGTGGCCGGCCGTTGGGTCGGCCTGGTGGGACCATACGGAGCGGCCTGGTTGCAGAAGGCCACGGATCTCGCCGTCACACCCCTGGCGACTCGTCCGAACGGATGACCCCTGGTCATTCTTCTGGGCTGGGGCGGTCGTTGGGGGGGTGCTTCAACTCGGCTGTCCGGGTACCGTCCATCCTCGGATCCAACGCACCGTAGGCGGCTGGATCCGCTGGGGAGTGAGGTGCGCGAGCGATGCCGTGGTGGTCATGGCGCCCGGGTCCCGCTGAGGGCGGCGATCCGGAAGCCCGAAGGGGGATCACAGTCGAGAGCGCGGTCCGGGTCGGGCCGCCCAGCCCTCGGCAGCCGGGGGACGACTGTCCGGGAAACGAGCGGCCCGTGCTGACCGAGATGCCGGCCACCGTCGAGGCGGTGAGCCTGCGTCGCGTGTGTGACGCACTCGATCTGCTCGACGTGCGATATCTGGCCGACGGTGACGGCAACCTGCTGGCCATGTGGGAGCGGCACGCCGTGCTGGTCACCCTCGAGGGGCCGGAGGACGAGATTCTGGTGATGCGGGCCCGTCCGCACGCCACGGTGCCGCCGGACTGGGCCGACCGGGCCTACCGGGTGGTCAACGAGTGGAACCACACCCGTCGGTTCTGCAAGGCGTACATCGGTGACCCGACCGAGCGCGGGCAGCTGCCGATCTACGCCGAGCTGCAGGTGCCGCTCGCTGCCGGCACCCACGACGCGCTGCTGGTCGAGATGCTCGACTGCGGCGCCGCGGTGGCCACCAGCTTCGTGGACTGGCTGCACGACGAGGGCGCGCTGCTCTGAGGCTGCCGCCGGGCGGGCGCCGTGACGGGCCCGTCAGGCGCCGTCGGCCGCTTCGTCCACGGCGTTGACCATGAAGTGCGCGGCCCGCTCCAGGTAGTCCCAGAGCGCGCCGGCGATCTCCGGCTCCAGGTCGAGCCGGTCCACGGCGCGGCGCATGTGCCGCAGCCAGGCGTCCCGCTCGGCCAGGCCGATGCGGAACGGCGCGTGCCGCATCCGCAGCCGCGGGTGCCCCCGCTGGGCGGAGTACGTGTTCGGGCCGCCCCAGTACTGCATCAGGAACAGGGTCATCCGGTCCGCCGCCGGGCCCAGGTCCTCCTCCGGGTACATGGGCCGGAGCAGGGGATCGGTGGCGACGCCGGCGTAGAACTCGGCCACCAGCTTGCGGAAGGTCGGCTCGCCGCCGACCGCCTCGAAGAGGGTTGTCGATGCACCGGGTCGGTCGGATTCGCCTGCGGGGTTCACCGTTCCATCCTGCCAGGTGTGGCCCGCGCCAGTCCGACCCGGACGCCGTGCGTCGGGTCACGCCGCCCGCTCCCGTCGGCGCCGGCAGGGACCGGCTCAGGTGACCGCGTGCCGGCGGCGGCCGTCGCCGGTCCGCGGCTCGGGGGCCGCCGCCCCCGTGCCGCCGGCGCTCGGGCTGTCCGGGCCATGTGACTCGGCGTTGGCCGCGGTCGCCGCCGCGATCGTCCCGTCCACGGTCTGCTTGTCCGGCCACCGCAGCGCGGCCACCATCATCAGCAGCACCCCGGCGGCGCTCCACACACCGACCACCAGCGGAATGTCGAACCGGTCGGCGAGCAGCCCGGTGACCAGCACCGCCACACCCTGGATGACCTGCACGCCGGTGGCCATGACGCCGAATGCGCGGGCCCGGAAGATGGCGGGCAGCGCCTGGACGAACAGCCCGTTCGCCATCGGCAGCATGCCGGCGACCGCGAACCCGCAGAGGGCCGCGAGCAGAGCCACCACCAGCGGCGGTGGGTCGAACAGCGCCGGCACGAGGACCAGTGGGGCGAACACGGCCAGCGGCCGCATCAGGGCCAGCCGCCGGGCCGGGCCGAACAGTCGGCTCACCAGCAGCCCGCCGAGGATGAAACCGACCGGGTTGGCCACCATGATCACCGCCTGCGCCACGCCCGCGTCCAGGTCGCCGCCGGTGTCCTGGTTGGCCCAGGCCGCGGCCAGCCCCTCCGGAACGATCGAGAAGAGCATCGCGCTGAAGACCAGCACCGCGATGGCCCGCAGCACCGGTGTGCCGAACACGATCTGGAACCCCTGGGCGGTCTCGCGGAGCAGGTGGCTGCGGTGCGCGGTGGTCATCAGTGGGGCCCGGTCGCGGACGCCCAGCCGGACGATCAGCGCCGAGACGGCGAAGGTCACCGCGTTGATCAGCAGCGCGAGGGCCGGGTCGATCGCGGCGACGGCGGCGCCGACGAGGTAGCCGACGACCTGGGCGGCCTGCCCGATGCTGCTGTTCAGCGACAACCCGACGACCAGCCGGTCCCCGGCGAGGATCTGCGGTATCAGGGCGGACTTCGCCGCCTGGCTGGGCGGGTTGGCCAGCGTGGCGGCGAAGATCAGCAGCAGCACGGCCGGGACGGGCAGGTTCGGGATGGCGATGAGCAGCATCAGCGCCATCCGGATCACGTCACACGCCACCATCACCCGCCGGTACGGGTGCCGCTCGGCCAGCGCGGCGAGCAGAGGCCCACCGAGCAGCCAGGGCAGGTAGCTGACCGCGAAGGCGGCGGCGGAGAGCGCGACGGATTTGGTCTGCTGGTAGACGAGCAGGGTGACGGCGGCCTTGGCGACGTAGTCACCCACCCAGGAGAGGGCGCCGGCCGTGAAGACGGCCCGGAACTCGCGTTGGTCGAACACCTCGCGGAAAGTGGCCGGGCCTTCCACGGAAGGTCGCTCGTCGGGCACCGTCGCCTCCATCGGCCCCCGGAGAGACCGCTCGTGGCAGCCCGGCCGGGAACACTCGTCAGATCTACGGATCAGCGAGGATGTGATCACGCTCCGGCGGGAACGCGTGCTCCGGATTCTGCCCGATCGTCTGACAACTAGCTAGCGCGAACGGATCGTTCGTCGCATCCCCGACTGAACGAACGGACGATACCTGAGGGGCCGGGTGGCCCGCGACCCCTGGATTCGCGGACAGTGCCCGCCGGGTCAGGTCGCACCGCCCTGACCAGTCTCGCCGTCGGCCAACGGCCGGTTCGGTAGACCGGGATAAATGCGCGAGGAGGCGATTTGTGCGGTGATCCCCGAGTTCTCCAGCGCCTCCGCCAGCCGCTGGCGCAGCTCCCGGCCCACCGCGAACTGCCCGTCGGCGGTCGTCTTCACCACCGTCCGGATCACCGCGCCGTCCACCGTCATCTGTTCGACGCCCAGCACCTCCGGCGCCTCCACGATCTCCGGCGACAGCTCCGGGTCCACCGCCACCGAGGCGGCCGCGGTCCGCAACACGGCGGTCGCCTCCTCGGTGCCGCTGAAACCGATCGGGAGGTCCACCACCACCAGGGCCCACCCCTGGCTCTTGTTGCCCACCCGGACGATCTCGCCGTTGCGGATGTACCAGAGCACGCCGCGACCGTCGCGCACCGTGGTGACCCGCAGCCCGACCGACTCGACCACACCGGTCGCCTCGCCCAGGTCGACGGTGTCACCCACGCCGTACTGGTCTTCGATCAGCATGAACAACCCGGCGATCAGATCCTTGACCAGGCTCTGCGCGCCGAAGCCCAGCGCGACGCCGGCGATCCCGGCGCTGGCCAGCAGCGGAGCCAGGTCAAAGCTGAACTCGCGCAGGATCATCAGCAGCGCGATGCCGAAGACGAACGCGGTGGTCAGGCTGCGCAGCACCGAGCCGATCGCCTCGGCCCGCTGCCGACGCCGCTCCGGCACGAACTCGGTCGGGTTGACCGCGGCGGTGGGCACCCGTTCGCGCAGCGGCCGCAGCATCGTCGGCACCGCGCCGTCGGTGGTGGTCCGAACCAACCGGTTGATCGTCCGGTGCAGCGCCCAGCGGGCGACCATCGCCAGCGCCACGATCAGCAGCACCCGGAGCGGCTTGAGCAGGATCCAGTAGCTGCCCTCGGCGAACCACGCCGAGTGGGTCATTCGGTACAGGAACTCGCAGGAGGAACTGCCCTGACAGCTCACCGACGGGGCGGTGGACAGGGCAAGGGGCGTCACGCTGGCGGCACTCACCCTGTCTTCGTACCGCAACGGGTCGGCGCGACCATCGGCGACCCACCGGCCGGGTGATCTGCCGAGGGGAAGACCTGCTCGCTCAGCGGTCGGGTGTCGGGTGGGCGGCGGCCACCCGGATCCGGCGGATTCCCGGCACCGCCAGGCCGATCAGCAGCACGCCCACGCCGGCCCAGATCCCGAACGCGAAGGTCGTGGAGTGCCGTTCCGCCAGCATCCCGAGACCGGGGCGGGCCACGGCGATGCCGACACCACCGACACAGGCGATCACCCCGAAGATCGTGGCGCGTACCGCTCGCGGGGTGACCTCGTTGGTGAAGACCTCCAGCACCGTCAGGCCGAGGGTGTATCCGAATCCCATCATCGGCAGGAAGAGGAACGGGCCGAGCCGGTCCATCTGGTTGGTCGCCACCAGCGCGGCGAGGATGAGGAGGAACGCGGCGCTCAGCGCACCCGCGCGATGCGCCGGGCGGACGTATCCGGCGACCAGCCCACCGAGCGCCGAGGCGGCCGCGAACACCCCGTACATCCATCCGGTGACCTGCGCGGACAGGCCCAGATGCAGCGCGAGCGGCTGGAAGAGGATGCGGGCGCTCCAGCCGAACAGCAGCAGCAGCGCGCCCAGCCGCACGGCCCGACGTACGCGGGGGTCGGCTGCCGCGCCCCGGATGTCCGCCAGCACCGAGGAGACCGTGGCGACCACCCGTGAGCCGGCGATCTCCGGCAGCGTGAACGCGAGCAGGAACGCGACCGCGGCCAGTACGGCGGTGACGGCGAACGGGAGCCGGTGGTCCACGTCGTACAGGTAGCCCGCGGCCAGCAGCGAGACGAGGACGGACACGTTGCCGACCGCCCGTACCAGCCCGATCGCCCTGGCCGGGTCGATGTCGAGAGCGTCCTGGGCGCACAGCTCGTACAGGTAGGTGCTGGCGGCGCCGGACGACAACGCCCACAGCACACCCCAGAGCACCCACGCTCCGAACAGCACCTGCACGGACCGGATCTGCGTGATGACGGCGAAGGTCAGCACCGTCGCACCGGCCAGCGCCAGATAGGTGGCCCGCCGCCCGATCCGATCGGCGACCAGCCCCACCGGGAACTCGCAGATCACCGAGACGATCCGGAACGCTCCGTCGGCGAGTACCGCCGTTGTCAGAGGGAAGCCCAGATCGAGCAGGTAGATCAGCCAGATCGGAAACCAGAACTGCACTTCGAGCAGGAACTGGGTGATCGCCAGCGTCCGGATCGGGCGGCTGCGCAGGGCTGTTCGCATCAGGTCCGGTCGCGACGGAAGAACAGATACATGATCACCAACAGCAGCGACACCATGCCGGACGTGATCAGGACGGCGTCCGCGGGCTGCCCGGCGATCCAAGCCATGATCGACGAGCGTCCCAGGTCGTAGACGGCCATGCCCGGGTCGTTGGTCATCGATCGCCCGAACTCGGTCACCGCGAGCGCCGTACCCAGGATCGACGTCACGCCGATGCCCAGCAGGATGAGGTCGGTGAACATCGCCGAACGGGCCGTGCGCCGTGTGGCGAGTTCGGCCAGGCGGCGGTCGCAGACCTCGATCTTGAACCGGACCGGCTGTGCCAGCAAGCTCTCGTAGTCCCAGAACCTGAGGATGGCGTCCATCTCCGCCCGTACCGCGCGCTTGAGGTACTTCGACAGGTCCTGGCGCTCCATGATGATCAGCTCCGCGCGCTGACTCAGCCCCAACAGGTTCCCCTTCAGCTGCTCCAGTTCCCAGCGGGAATCGGCCGCCGCCGAATCCGCGAGGATCTTCGACAGCCGGGCGTCGATCCGATCCAGCGCGCCGTAGAACACCTGCGCGTAGCGCAGGGCGTCCCACTGGTCGCGGAACGGGTCACCGGGCAGCATCCGGCCGCCGACCCCGGTGCGGTCCAGGAAGATGTAGTTCAGCCAGCGGACCAGGTGCTCCAGGTCGCCGTCGAGCAGCCGGTCCGCCGGGTCGCGGACGTCGTCGGCGATCACCACGTCTTTGATCCAGTGCCGGGTCACCGCGTCGGCTCCCGGTTCGGCCGGGTCGAGTACGAGGCTGCGGGTGACCCAGAGCGGCTCGCCGAACTCCGCCGTCAACGGGTCGCCCTCGGGGGTCGCCGCGACCAGGATCCGGTTGTCCCGGTCGGCCGCACGCAGCAGGCGCAGCAGCGGATCCAGGTACCGCGCGACGATCTCCCGCGCTGCCCGCTCACCCATCGCCACCGCTCGGGCCTGGAGTTCGTCGAGGCGGCTCGCCGGGCCCTCGGTGTGCTCGGCGGGCCGCGGATCAACGTCGGCCAGCATCTCCAGCAACATCAGGCCGTGGTCGTACAGCCGGAAGCTGATCTCGACGACCCCGACATGCGGAGCGGTGGTGACGCCGCCGAACACTCCCGGCAGGTGCTCAGGGTGCAGCGTGCCGGTGAGGACGTGCGTCGTCCGCTCGATCGCATGGTCGTCGATGGTGCGGTAGAGGTTCAACGAACGTGTGGCCCGGGTGTGTTCCAGCACGACGGACGGGGGACGCCGGGGCACATCAGCCACCGGGCCCGGCGCCAGCCCCGCCAGCAGCTCGTCCACCGCCCGCTGCTGGTCGGCCCAGAACCGCGCGTACCCATGAGGATCGCGCAGAGACGCACCAGGCACGGCGTAGTAGTCCACCGCGACCGGGGCCAGGATCCGTAGCTGGATCATTCCGTCCCCGGATCGAGCAGCAGGGCACGGGCATCGACGTGCAGCACCCGGCCCTGCGCGGGACCGTTGGTGACCTTCACCTTGACGAGGACCTTTGCCGACGGCGGGCCGCCGGTTCCGACGAACGCCTCGGGCCAGGCCAGCACTCGCGCCCTGGTGCCCTTCGGAGCGAGCAGAACCGGCTTGCCTTCCTGGTCGAGGAGTTCCACCAGACCTGACGGAGCGACCGGAGTCAGGGTCACCTCGTCGAACGCGGACGGTTCGAGCCCGGCGATGATGTCCTCGTACTCCTGGCTCTGACGCATCTTCGTGAGCACTCCGTTGAGCTTCGCCATCACCGAGGCGGTTTCGTTGGTGTCCGCCATCATGAAGTGCAGGCCCTGCACCGAATGCACCAGCCGGTTGTCGCCCTGGAGGTGACCGAAGTCCCCGGCGTCACCGGCGAAGGACGGGTCGGCAAGCACCGCCTGACCGGGGAGCAGCCCCTCGGCGAGCAGGTCGATCCGGCCGTCGGCGAGCGCCTGGAAACCCTCCAGGGCCGATTCGAACTCCACGAATTCGGGAACCGCCGACTCCAGTTCGTCCCAGTAGTCGTACCCGGCGATGCCGCCCACTCGTAACGCACCGAGGTCGCCGGCGGACGAGACCTTCGGCTCGCCGTTGCGGCGGTTGTAGAACAGCACGTACTCGAAGTCGATCAGTGGGTCGGAGAGGAGGAACTTGGTACGCCGTGACTCGCTGGCCACCAGCGGAAACGCCCCGATGGAGGCTCCGGAGGAAACCGTCTCCTCGGCCAGGGGCCAGGACGTGTACCTGACCTCGGGGGAGTATCCGGACCGGCTGAGCAATTCGACGACCAGCTCCGTGACCGGGCCGCCGCCGGGCAGATCGGGACCCACGAACGGTGCCCACGCACCGCTGGAGACCAGTACGGCCCGGGACGGTGCTGCGGGGGAACCGCGCAGTCCGACGGCCACGACCCCCGCGGCCGCGACCACCGCCCCCAACAGGACCAGCGCCGGCGCCCAGCTCCGAAGCGGCCGCAGTAGGGCGGACAGTCGGCGCGAGTTCGGGGTCACGACCGGCGATCTTATCCGGGCCGATCCATACCCGAGCACCGCCGACCGGAGCGTGGTCCACACCGCGACGAGCCCCGAGTGGACCTTGGACATGCCACGCCCTCGGCGCCGCCACCGAGCGCCATGGACACCACAGACCCCAGAAGGGTACGAATCGGCCCCGGTGCGGGTGATCCGCTTACCAGAAGAGAGGGCTACACCGTGCGGTCGGCGCAGCAGCCATTGCCGCAGCCTGAGGCTTGGTCGGTAGCGGTATCGACGACAGGCAGGGGTGTGCATTCGTCGCAGTGCTCACCCCGCCATGCCTCGATTCCTTCCTTAATTGCCACCCCGGCGATCACGAGTGCCGCGATCGGGTCGGCCCATGACCAACCCCAAGCGGCGTTGAGGACCAGGCCGATGAGCAGCACCGCAGACAGATAGGTGCACAGCATCGTCTGTGTCGAGTCGGCCATGACTGTTGCCGAGCCGAGTTCCCTGCCGGTGCGACGTTTGGCCCGAACGAGCAACGGCATCACGAGCAGCGACGCGACGGCAAGGCCGATGCCGACCCGGCTGGCGTCAGCGTCTCCCCCGGACAGCAATGAGCGGACGGCGTCGAAGGTGACCCAGGCTGCCAGGGCGAAGAACGATGCGCCGATGAGCCGCAGCGCCAGTCGTTCCCTGTCCTCGGGCACCCGAGAGCGGAACTGCCAGATCACGACTGCTGCGCTGGACACCTCGACGAAGGAGTCCAGGCCGAAGCCGATCAGGGCTGTGGAGGAGGCCGCCGCGCCAGCGGCGATCGCGACGAGGCCCTCAAGCAGGTTGTAACCGGCGGTCGCATAGGCCAGCCAAAGGCTGCGTCGGGACAGCACCGCCCGACGCTCCGGAGTCAGCAGCGACGCACTCACGCGCTCACTCCCAAGGTGGAGTCGGCCGGAGTCCCGTAGACCGGGCACAGAGCTACGGCCTCGCCGGTGGCAGCGAGGACCTGTTCCGCCGAGCGCAGCAGATCCAGCAGCTCAGGCCGGGTGAGGGCGTAGAACGACTGGCGACCCTCCACCCGGTAGTCGATCAGGCCACAGTCACGCAGACACGCCAAGTGCTTTGACACCGTCGACTGCGCCAACCCCAGCTCGCCAGTCAGGTCGACCACCCGAGCCTCGCTGGACGCGATTCGGCGCAGAATCGCAAGCCGGGCCGGATCCCCGAGAGACCGGAACAGCGCCACGGCCGGAGCCAGGCCAGGAGTGCAATCAATCGCCATAGCGCGATGATAGCCAGATTGAGCGATGAACAGGAAGATGCCGGTGCGATTCCAGGAAGGGGTGGGATCGAAGATCATCGGGCACAGATCCGGCACAAGTGAGACCGACAAGGGCTGGCAACGAGTGTCAGGCAACGGCAGAGTTCTCCCAGGCCGGGACGGCGATCCGCCCGGATGCGGATGATCCTCATACCCCAAGAGGGATTAGTACGTGCAATCCGGGGTCCGATCAGGGACTATTGGCGCAACGGACGTCGGTGATCGGACCGGCGTCGACCGTGTGGGTCGTCGTGCCCCACTCCGGTCGGCGGCGGCGCCCAGCTGCCGCTGAACCGGGAGGGTGAGCGCGATGCCTGACATACGACCCACGGTGGGCTCCGGCGCGTTGGTCCTCAACGCCACCTACGAGCCGCTGTGTGTCGTGTCGGTGCGTCGAGCCGCGATCCTCGTTCTCTCCGCCAAGGCGGTCTGCGTCGCCGACGGTGACGGCATCCTGCACAGCGCGCGGGACGCGCTCCCAGTGCCATCGGTCGTCCGGTTGACCCGCTTCGTCCGCGTCCCGTACCGCACCCACGTCGGGCTCTCCCGCCGGGCGATCTTCGCCCGGGACGGGTGGCGGTGCGCCTACTGCCGAGGCCCGGCGGAGACCATCGACCACGTCTTCCCGCGGAGCCGGGGCGGTCGACACGCCTGGGAGAACGTGGTCGCCGCGTGCGCGCGGTGCAACCACACCAAGGGCGACAAGACCCCCGCCGAGCTGGGTTGGCGGCTGCACGCCCTGCCGGCCGCGCCAAAGGGCACCGCCTGGCGGGTGCTCGGGCACCGCGCCCCCGACCCGCGCTGGGCCGACTGGCTCGACCTGCGCGAGCCCGAAGCCGCAGCCTGACCCAGAGCCGCCCGCTGACCCAAACACCGCCGCCTGACCCGACGCCGCAACCGGGGCTGAAGCCACCCCTGAGCCCGGCGGCTCAAGGCGGCAATGGCCGGCGCGAGGGTTTGCGGGAGCCCGACCCGCGCAGGGATCAAGCCTGACCGCCCGGAGCGGGTCGGGCTCCCGCAACAACCCCAACCTCAGCCACCCTCACGCGACTTGACCAACGAGGCGAACACCACCACGTTGTCCGAGTAGCCGGTCTCGCCGCCGACCCAGCGGCCGCCGCAGGTGATCAGCCGGAGGCTCGGGCGGCTGAAGTCGCCGTACACCTCGTCCACCGGCAGCCGGCCCTTGTCGAACCGCTCCACCGAGTCGACCTCGAAGACGGCGATCCTGCCGTCCGAGCGGGTGACCTCGACCTGGTCGCCGGAACGCAACTCCCGCAGCTGGTGGAAGACCGCCGGCCCGCTGGTGGTGTCCACGTGCCCGACGATCACCGCCGGGCCGTACTGGCCGGGTGCGGGGCCCTGGTCGTACCAGCCGGCCTCCTGGGCGCGGGCCGCGTCCGGCACGGCGATGGTGCCGTCCGGGGCGATGCCCACGTCATGCACCGGCGCCTGCAGGTCCAGCGTGCGGATGGCCAGACCCGTCGGGCGGCTGGCGGGCAGTACCGGAAACTTCTTCGGCGGCGGCCGCAGACCGGCGCTGAGCCGGTCGGGCAGCATGCTGATCCCGGTCACCTGCTCGACGCCGAGCATCGCCACGATCAGCACCATCAGCGCGGCGACGGCCAGCACCGGCACTCCCGGTCCGGTGCCCAACCGCCACCGGGCCGGCGGCGACCCGGCCGGACGGTGTGGCGGCAGCGGGCGGGTCGCCGGGTCGGTGGTGGCTACGCTGGCCGACACCGCCTGCCCCGCGACCCGGCGCAGCCGGCCGGAGGCGCGGGCCAGCAGCCGGCCGGAGGCGCGGAGCGTTGCCCCGGCCCGGCTGCGGGCACCGTGGTCCGGCCGCGCACGCGCGGTTCTGCGGCTCATGGTTGATCCGGCTCAGGAGCCGGCTCCGGTCCGGCGCCGGTTCCCGGCCATGCCGAGCACGATCGCGGTGGCCACGAGCGCCACCCCGCCGAGTACCAGCAGCGATCCGGTGCCGTGACCGCCGGCCGTGCCGCCGCCCCCGGTCGCCGGCCCCTTGCTGGGTGAGGCCATGTTCAGCACGGTCAGCATGGTCGAGGCCGTCTGGCCGTTCTGGCAGCGCAGGTCGACCGGGTAGTCACCGGGCTGTTTGTCGCCCGGGACGGTCACCTCGCCGGTCAGGAACCCCTTGTCCGGTCTGAGCATCACGTTCCCGAACGCGTCGGAGTGCACGTTGGCCTGCTCATTGTTGTTGTTGTCGCAGCTCGCCCGGATATTGACCCGGCTGCCGGCCTGGACGCTGTTCGGCGTCACCTCGATGAAGGTGTTCTCACCGGCGCGTGCCGGCGAGACCGACATCAGGACGAATGCCCCGACCAGCCCGACCAGTGTCAGGGCGGCCGAGAGCGCGCGGTTGATCGTGCGAAGACCCTGCATGATTTCCCCCTCCCGGCGACGACCGCCGGAACCCTCCCCTGGGCACCGCGCTGATTTCCCGCTGGCCAGGGGGCAAACCCGCAGGAGGGCAGGGTGCGGGTGGGGTCAGCGGTGGCGTGAGGTGGTGCCGGCGGACGGGAGCGGGGTGATCGGCTGCCAGTCCAGCGGGGAGGACAGGACCATCGTGCTCGACGGCTGACCGTACGGGGCGAGTCGGTCGATGACCGCCTCGAACTCGCCGATCGAACCGGCCGCCACCTTGAGCATGCTGCACGCGTCCCCGGTGATCCGGTGGATCTCCAGGATCTCCGGCCAGCCGGCGACCGCGGGATCGTGCAGGATGCACCGCGCGCCGTAGCAGGACATCCGGATCAGGGCGACCACGGTGCGACCGGCCCGGGTCAGGTCGACGTGGGCGTGGTAGCCGGTGATCACCCCGGCCTCCTCCAGCCGGCGGACCCGTTCGGCGACCGCAGGTGGGGACAGGTGCACCCGCCGGGACAACTCGCTGAAGGAGAGCCGCGCGTCGGCCTGCAACTCACGCAGCAGCGCCCAGTCCATGTCGTCCACGCTCAGACCTTACTTTCGTGAACTCAATTCGCCTAGCTGCCTTTGTTTCACCAGGAGAACGCGGCGGAAGCCGTTGATCCGGCATTCCGCAGGCCGATCTGACCGCGAGATCATGACGTCGGCAGTCCGGGGGAGGGAGACCAATGGTGGATCAGACGGAGCGGCGGGCGCCGAACCGCGCCGCCACGGTGCGACCGGTGACCCCGCGGCAGCGGGCCGCCCGCGCCGCGCGCAACGGCGGCGAGCCGACGTTGGAGTTCGCCGAGCTGGTGCCGTACGACGCGTACGTGCAGGCGAGCGCCCTGCACCAGTTGCAGCACCCGCTCAGCACCGACCCGGGTGAGATGTCCTTCCTGGTGGTCAGCCAGATCATGGAGCTGTACTTCGGGCTGACCTGCCACGAGCTGCGGG
The DNA here is from genome assembly GCF_053599855.1 of Micromonospora sp. NPDC005161. Taxonomy (NCBI): domain Bacteria; kingdom Bacillati; phylum Actinomycetota; class Actinomycetes; order Micromonosporales; family Micromonosporaceae; genus Micromonospora; species Micromonospora sp. NPDC005161. Next base: position 32,248 of record NZ_JBSFYQ010000007.1, on the reverse strand, counting down.
AGACCCAGCGACTGCTGCGCGCCGACCGGGTCTGGGACGCGCTGGCCCCGCTGCGCCGCGCCACGCTGCACCTGGAGGGGCTGAATGCCGCCTGGCAGGGTCTGCGCTGGATGACGCCGGCCGACTTCAACCGGTTCCGCAACCTGCTCGGCGAGGGCTCCGGCTTCCAGTCGGCGATGTACCGGCAGCTGGAGTTCCTGCTCGGGCTGCGCGATCCGGCGCTGATCCGGCCGTTCCGCCGGCAGACCGAGGTGTACGCCGAGCTCAGCGCCGCCCTGGCCAGCCCGAGCCTCTGGGACGACGTGCTCGCGCTGCTCGCCCGGCACGGCTTCGACCTCCCCGCCGACCTGCTCGACCGGGACGTGGCGGTCGAGCACGACCCGCAGCCGTCGGTCGAGGCGGCCTGGGTGCGGATCTACGCCGACGCCGGCCCGGACAACCACCTGCGGCTGCTCGGCGAGGCGTTGAGCGGGGTCGCCGAGGAGTTCGGCGACTGGCGGTGGAACCACGTCAAGGCGGTGCAGCGGACAATGGGCGCCAAGGTCGGCAGCGGCGGCTCCGCCGGACTGGCGTGGTTGCAGCGCAGCATGGCCCGGGTGGTCTTCCCGGAGCTGTGGTCGGCCCGCACCGCGATGTGACCGGAGAGCGAGACACCCCTGTGCACACCCCTCAAACCGAGCCACTGGGCTTCGCCGCTGGCGAAGCGGAGGCCCGCCGCCTGGACGACGCCGACCCGGGCCACCGGCACCTGTTCCACGTGCCGCCGGCCGACGGCGGCAGCCACGCCGAGTCGGCGTACCTCGCCGGCAACTCGCTCGGACTGCAGCCCCGGGCCACCCGTGACGAACTCCTCGCCGATCTGGACGCCTGGCAGCGGCTCGGCGTCGAGGGGCACCTGGAGGCGGAGCGGGCCTGGCTGCCGTACCACGAGCTGTTGACGGCGCCGGCGGCCCGACTGGTCGGCGCCCGGCCCGCGGAGACCGTGGTGATGAACTCGCTCACGGTCAACCTGCACCTGCTGATGGTCAGCTTCTACCGCCCGGCCGGCGCCCGCACCCGCATCGTCATCGAGGACGCCGCGTTCCCCTCGGACAGCTACGCGGTGCGCAGCCAGGCGCGGTTCCACGGCCTGGACCCGGACGAGACCGTGGTCCGGCTGCGCCCGCGCCCCGGCGAGGACGCCCTGCGCACCGAGGACGTGACCGGATACCTGGCCGCCGAGGGTGACCGGGTGGCGCTGGTGCTGCTCGGCGGGGTCAACTACCTGACCGGCGAGCTGCTCGACATCCCGGCGATCACGGCCGCCGGCCGGGCGGCCGGCGCGGTGGTCGGTTGGGACCTGGCGCACGCGGTCGGCAATGTGCCGCTGGCCCTGCACGACTGGGACGTCGACTTCGCCGCCTGGTGCTCCTACAAGTACCTGAACTCGGGGCCGGGCGCGCTGGCCGGTGTCTTCGTGCACGAGCGGCACCTCGGCGACCCCGACCTGCCCCGCTTCGAGGGGTGGTGGAGCACCGCGGCGGCCACCCGGTTCGAGATGACGCCGGTGTCCCGGCCACCGGCCACCGTGGAGGCCTGGCAGATCTCCAACCCGCCGATCTTCGCGATGGGCCCGGTGCGCACCTCGCTGGAGCTGTTCGACGCGGTCGGCATGCCGGCGTTGCGCGTCCGCAGCCTGCGGCTCACCGGTTGGCTGGAGCAACTGCTCGACGAGGTCACCGCCGACCGGCCGCTGCGCGTCATCACCCCGCGCGACCCCGCCCGGCGGGGCTGCCAGCTCTCGGTGCGGATCGGCGCCGGTAGCGCCGCCGAGCTGACCAAGCGCCTGCGGCACGAACACGGCGTGATCGCGGACGCCCGGGAGCCGGACGTGGTCCGGTTCGCCCCGGTGCCGCTCTACTCCACGTATCACGACTGTTGGCGGGCCGCCGCAGCGCTCGCCGCGACGGTTGGGCAGGTGTCCTCATGACTTCCCAGCGCGACGAGATCGCGATCATCGGCGCCGGACTGGCTGGCTGCCTGGCCGCCTGCTTCCTGGCCCGGCGCGGCTACCCGGTGGCGCTCTACGAGCGCCGGCCGGACCCGCGCGCCGGCACGGCGGAGCGGGGCCGCTCCATCAACCTGGCGCTCTCCGAGCGCGGGCTGGACGCGCTGCGCCGGATCGGCCTCGACGAGCAGGTGATGACCGACGCCCTGCCGATGCGCGGCCGGATGATCCACCCGGTCGAGGGGGAGCCGCAGTTCCAGTCGTACAGCGCGGCCGGTGACCGGGCGATCAACTCGATCAGCCGGGGTGCGCTGAACAACGCCCTGCTGGACGCGGCCGCCGAGCTGCCCGGCGTACGGATCGTCTTCGATCACCGGCTGGTCGGGCTCGACCCGACCGACGGCGGCCTGACCTTCGACACCCCGCAGGGCCCGGTCACCGCCAAGGCGTCGGTGGTGCTTGGAGCCGACGGCGCGGGCTCGGCGGTACGCGGGCAGCTGCTGGCGCACGGGCTGCTGAGCGAGAGCGTGGATCTCCTCGACTACGGCTACAAGGAGCTGACCCTGCCGCCACTGGGCGGGGATTTCGCGCTGGATCCGGACGCGCTGCACATCTGGCCGCGCGGCACCTCGATGATGATCGCCCTGCCCAACCCGGACCGCTCCTTCACCTGCACGCTGTTCTGGCCCAACCAGGGCGCAGGCAGCTTCGCCTCGCTGGACAGCCCGGCCGCGATCGAGCGGCACTTCGCCCAGCACTACCCGGACGTGATCCCGCTGGCGCCGGGCCTGGTGGACGACTACCAGCACAACCCGGTGGGCGTGCTCGGCACGGTCCGCTGCACACCCTGGCAGGTCAACGGCACGGTCGGCCTGCTCGGCGACGCCGCGCACGCCATCGTGCCGTTCTACGGCCAGGGCGCCAACTGCGCCTTCGAGGACGTGGTGGAGCTGGACCGCTGTCTCGACGAGTGCGCCGACGACTGGGCGGCGGCGCTGCCCCTGTTCCAGCGGCGGCGGCAGGAGAACGCCGAGGCCATCGCGAGGATGGCGTTGACCAACTTCGTGGAGATGCGGGACAAGGTCGCCTCACCGGTCTTCCAGCTCGGTCGGCGGGTGGAGCACGCACTGGAACGGGCGCTGCCCGGCCGGTACGTTTCCCAGTACGAGCTGGTGTCCTTCTCCACCACCCCGTACGCCGAGGTTCGCCGTCGGGTCCGCCGGCAGCACCGGGCGCTCGGCGTGCTCGCCGGCGGCGCCGCGTTGCTGCTGGTCGGTGCGATCGGCGCGGCGCTCAGCCGAGGGAGGCGCGCATGACTGGCAGCTGGGATCCCCGACTGATGGACGGCCGGGCGCCAGCCGGGCCACCGCGGCTGCGCAACTTCGTGGCCGGCGAGTTCGTCGACGGAGGGCCGACGTTCACCAAAATGAGCCCGGTGACCGGCGAGCAGGTCTTCGAGGTGGCCGAGGCGTCGAAGTCCACCGTGGACGACGCGGTGGCCGCCGCCCGGGCCGCGCTGCGCGGGCCGTGGGGCCGGATGGGCGAACGCGAGCGCGCCGAGGTGCTGCGCCGGGTCGCCGACGAGCTGAAACGCCGCTTCGACGACCTGGTCACCGCCGAGGTCGCCGACACCGGCAAGTCCATCGCCCAGGCCCGCACGCTGGACATCCCTCGGGGCGCGGCGAACTTCCGGGCGTTCGCGGAGATCGTGGCGACCGCGCCCACCGAGTCGTTCACCACGGTCACGCCGACCGGCGGTCGGGCGCTCAACTACGCGGTCCGCAAGCCGGTCGGCGTGGTCGCGGTGATCGTGCCGTGGAACCTGCCGCTGCTGCTGCTCACCTGGAAGGTCGCCCCCGCGCTGGCCTGCGGCAACGCCGTGGTGATCAAGCCCAGCGAGGAGACGCCGGCCTCGGCGACGGTGCTCGCCGAGGTGATGGCCGCCGCCGGCGTACCGGCCGGGGTGTTCAACCTGGTGCACGGGTTCGGGCCCGACTCGGCCGGCGAGTTCCTCACCCGCCACCCCGGGGTGGACGCGATCACCTTCACCGGTGAGTCGGCCACCGGCGGCGCGATCATGCGAGCCGCCGCCGACGGGGTGAAGGCGGTGAGCTTCGAGCTGGGCGGCAAGAACGCCGGCCTGGTCTTCGCCGACGCCGACCTGGACGCTGCGGTGGCCGGCTCGGTGCGCTCCAGCTTCACCAACGGCGGGCAGGTCTGCCTCTGCACCGAGCGCATCTACGTCCAGCGTCCGATCTTCGAGGAGTTCACCGCCCGGCTGGCGAAGCGGGCCGGCGAGCTGGCGTACGGCTGGCCGGCCGACGAGGCGACGGCCACCATGCCGCTGATCTCCCATCAGCACCGGGCCAAGGTGCTCGGCCACTACGAGCTGGCCCGCGCCGAGGGCGCGAAGGTGCTGACCGGCGGCGGCACGCCCACCTTCGGTGACGCTCGCGACGGCGGGTCGTACGTGCAGCCGACGGTGCTCACCGGGCTCGGCGCGGACGCCCGCACCAACCGCGAGGAGATCTTCGGCCCGGTGGTGCACGTCGCGCCGTTCGACACCGAGGACGAGGCGTACGCGCTGGCCAACGGCACCGAGTACGGGCTGGCGGCGACGGTGTGGACCCGGGACGTGGGCCGTGCGCACCGGGCCGGTGCCCGGCTGGACGCCGGCATTGTCTGGGTCAACACCTGGTTCCTGCGCGACCTGCGTACCCCGTTCGGCGGGGTGAAGGCGTCCGGCATCGGCCGCGAGGGTGGCGTGCACTCGTTGAACTTCTACTCCGAACTCACCAACGTCTGCGTGGACCTGTCGTGAGCCACCGCAGCGAGGAGCGGGCATGAAAGCTGACATCGAGGCCGCCAACCGGGAGCTGGCCGAGGCCCGCACCACCGGAAAGCCGTGCCCACCCCTGCGCGGCCGGCTGCTGACGGAGGGCGACGTCGAGTCGGCGTACCGCGTGCAGCAGCTCCAGGCGCGGGCCTGGCAGGGTCAGGGCGAGCGCCGGGTCGGCGCGAAGATCGGGCTTACCTCCCGGGCGGTGCAGGAGAGCTTCGGGGTCTTCCAACCGGACTTCGGCATGCTGACCGACGCGATGGCCGTCGCCGACGGCGCCGAGGTGGCCATCGACCGGCTGCTCCAGCCGCGGGTCGAGGCGGAGGTCGCGTTCGTGCTCGGCAAGGATCTACCGGAGCCGCGGATCACCACGGTCGACCTGGTCCGCGCCGTCGACCACGTGCTGCCGGCGATCGAGATCGTCGACTCACGGATCGCCGCCTGGGACATCTCCATCGTGGACACGGTCGCCGACAACGCCTCCAGCGGGCTCTTCGTGCTCGGCACCACGCCGCGCCGGCTCGCCGACCTCGACCTGCGGCTCTGCGGGATGGTGCTGGAGCACGCCGGTGAGCCGGTCTCGGTGGGCGCCGGCGCGGCCTGCCTGGGCAACCCGCTGCACGCCCTGCACTGGCTGGCCGGCACGCTGGCTCGCGCGGGTGACCCGCTGCGCGCCGGGGACGTGGTGCTCTCCGGGGCCCTCGGCCCGATGGTTCCGGTCACTCCGGGGGCCGCGTACGAGGCGCGGATCTCCGGGCTGGGCTCGGTGCGGACGTGTTTCAGCAAGGAGGGTGGTCAGTGACGACCGGTGTGGCGGTGCTCGGTTCCGGAAACATCGGCACCGACCTGATGATCAAGGTGCTGCGGCTCAGCAGCCAGCTGCGGATGGTGGCGATGGCCGGCATCGATCCGGCCTCCGACGGCCTGGCACGGGCCCGCCGGCTCGGCGTGGCCACCACCGCCGAGGGCGTGGACGGGCTGGTCGCGATGCCGGAGTTCGCCGACGTCGAGCTGGTCTTCGACGCCACGTCGGCCGGCGCGCACCGGCGACACGACGAGGTGCTGCGCGCGCACGGCCGCACGGTGGTCGACCTGACCCCCGCCGCGCTCGGCCCGTACGTGGTGCCGCCGGTCAACCTCGACGAGCACCTGCACGAGCCGAACGTGAACATGGTGACCTGCGGCGGGCAGGCGACCGTGCCGATCGTCGCCGCGGTGCGCCGGGTCACCCCGGTGGCGTACGGGGAGATCGTCGCGTCGATCGCGTCCCGCTCGGCCGGGCCGGGCACCCGGGCCAACATCGACGAGTTCACCGAGACGACGGCCCGGGCCATCGAGGTGGTCGGCGGCGCCGAACGGGGCAAGGCGATCATCGTGCTGAACCCGGCGGACCCGCCGCTGCTGATGCGCGACACCGTCTACTGCCTCTGCCCGGACGCCGACGCCGACACCGCCGCCATCGCCGCCGCGGTGGCCGACATGGTGGCGACCGTGCAGGAGTACGTCCCCGGCTACCGCCTCAAGCAGGACGTGCAGTTCGACCGGGTGGAGGCGTACCTGCCGACGCTCGGGCGTCAGCTCACCGCCCTGCAGGTGTCGGTCTTCCTGGAGGTCTCCGGCGCCGGGCACTACCTGCCGGCGTACGCCGGCAATCTGGACATCATGACCTCCGCCGCGCTGCGTACCGCGGAGCGGCTGGTCGCGCTGCGTGCGGTGATCGCCCGATGACGGCCCTGTACATCCAGGACGTGACGCTGCGCGACGGCATGCACGCCATTGCCCACCGGTACACGGTCGACCAGGTGCGCGCCATCGCCGCCGCGCTGGACGCCGCCGGGGTGGCCGCTATCGAGGTGGCGCACGGCGACGGGCTCGCCGGCTCCAGCGTCAACTACGGCCACGGCGCGGCCAGCGACGCCGAGTGGATCTCCGCTGCCGCCGAGGTGCTGACCACGGCGAAGCTGACGACCCTGCTGCTGCCGGGCATCGGCACCATCGCCGACCTGAAGGCGGCGAAGGCCCTCGGGGTGACCAGCGTCCGCATCGCAACCCACTGCACGGAGGCCGACATCTCCGCCCAGCACATCTCCTGGGCGCGGGAGAACGGCATGGACGTGGCCGGGTTCCTGATGATGTCGCACATGAACGACCCGGCCGGGCTGGCCGGGCAGGCCAAGCTGATGGAGTCGTACGGCGCGCACTGCGTCTACGTCACCGACTCGGGTGGCCGGCTGCTGATGTCCGACGTGGCGCAGCGCGTCGACGCGTACCGGCAGGTGCTGGAGCCGGAGACGCAGATCGGCATCCACGCCCACCACAACCTGTCCCTCGGGGTGGCCAACAGCGTGCTCGCCGTCGAGCACGGCCGGGTCACCGGGTCCGCCCCGGCCGACGCCGACGCGGCGCACGGTCGGACCGTGCGGGTGGACGCCTCACTGGCCGGGATGGGCGCCGGCGCCGGCAACGCCCCGCTGGAGGTCTTCGTCGCGGTCGCCGAGCTGCACGGCTGGCGGCACGGCTGCGACGTGTTCGCGCTGATGGACGCCGCCGACGACCTGGTCCGTCCGCTGCAGGACCGGCCGGTCCAGGTGGACCGGGAGACGCTCTCCCTGGGGTACGCCGGGGTCTACTCCAGCTTCCTGCGGCACGCCGAACGGGCCTCGGCGAAGTACGGCGTCGACGTCCGTTCGATCCTGGTCGAGCTGGGACGGCGACGGATGGTCGGCGGCCAGGAGGACATGATCGTGGACGTGGCGCTGGACCTGGTGGGTCAGCGCGAGAAGAAGGTGGCGCAATGATCGGCGTGGACACCGTGGGCGTCGCGGCGAAACTCGGCGCGGCGGCGGACACCGCCACCGCCATTCCACAGCTCGCCGCGGAGGTGGGGCTGGACGTGCCGAGCGCGTACGGCGTGCAGGCGGCGCTGGTGCAGCGCCGACTGGACCGGGGTGAGCGGCTGGTCGGGCTGAAGATGGGTCTGACCAGCAAGGCGAAGATGGCGCAGGTCGGCGTGGACGAGGTGATCTGGGGGCGGCTCACCGACGCGATGCGGGTGCCCGACGGCGGCGTCGTCGACCCGGCCGCGTACATCCACCCCCGGGTCGAGCCGGAGGTGGCGTTCCTGCTGGACCGGCTGCCCGAGCCGGGCGAGCAGGTCGGCGACTTCGCCTCGGCGGTCCGCGCGGTCGCCCCGGCGATCGAGCTGATCGACTCCCGGTACGCCGACTTCCGGTTCTCCCTGCCGGACGTGATCGCAGACAACACCTCGGCCGCGGCGTTCGTCATCGGGCCGTGGTCGCCGGTGCCGGACGGGTTGGACAACCTCGGCGTGTTGCTGGAGGTCGACGGGCGGGTCGTTCAGGTCGGCTCGACGGCGGCGATCCTCGGCGATCCGCGTCGGGCGCTCGACGAGGGCATCCGGCTGGCCGGCCGGCACGGCGTGCGCCTGCAGTCCGGGTGGGTCTTCCTGGCCGGCGCCGCCACCGCCGCGGTGCCGCTGCGTCCGGGTGCGCACGTGCGGGCCGTGGTGGAGAAGCTCGGCACGGCGTCGTTGAAGGCGTCGGCATGAGCGGCGGGGCGCGGGTGGTGGCCGGAAAGGCCACACCGCGGGGGGCGTTTCCGCACGTCAAGGTCGCGGGCGGGTTCGTCTTCGTCTCCGGTACGTCGTCCCGGCGGGCGGACAACTCGTTCGCCGGTGTCGAGGTGGACGAGTTCGGGACGACGAACCTCGACATCCGGGTGCAGACGCGCGCGGTCGTCGAGAACGTCCGGGATCTGCTGCGCTCGGTCGGCGCCGACCTGGCCGACCTCGTCCAGGTGACGTCGTACCTGGTCAGCATGAACGACTTCGGTGGTTACAACGAGGTGTGGGCGGAGTTCTTCGACGCGTCCGGGCCGACCCGCACGACGGTGGCGGTGCACCAGTTGCCCCACCCGCACCTGCTCATCGAGATTCAGGCCGTGGCCCTTCTTCCCTCGGGAGGTCAGTCGTGAGTGAGATCGCCGAGCCGTTCAGTTTTCCGGGATGGATCGCGGACAACCAGCACCTGTTGAAGCCGCCGGTCGGCAACAAGGAGATGTTCCCCGGCGGGGACGACTTCATCGTGATGGTGGTGGGCGGGCCCAACCAGCGCACCGACTTCCACGTGGACCCGTACGAGGAGTTCTTCTACCAGGTCAAGGGCAACATGCACATCAACCTCATGAGCCCCGAGGGGCCGCGCACGGTGCACGTGCGCGAGGGGCAGATGTGGATGCTGCCGCGGAACACCCCGCACTCGCCGCAGCGGCCGGAGGCCGGTTCGATCGGTGTCGTGGTCGAGCGGGTCCGCGAGGAGGGCACGCTGGAGACGTTCCAGTGGTACTGCCCGGAGTGCGGGCACAAGGTGCACGAGGTCGAGTTGCAGGTCCGGGACATCGCCGCCGATCTGCCGCCGGTGTTCCAGGCGTTCTACGCCGATGAGGCCGCGCGTACCTGCGCCAACTGCGGCACGCTGCACCCGGGCAAGGGCTGATGCCCGCAGGCGTGGTCGACGTGCACACGCACGTCGTACCGAAGGGATGGCCGGACCTCGGCGCCGCGTGCGGCGGGTCCGGCTGGCCCTGGCTGCGGGTCGACTCCGAGCGGGCCGCGATGATCATGGTGGGGGAGTCGGAGTTCCGGCCGGTCGGCGCCGAGTGTTGGGATGCGGCGAGCCGACTGGCCGACATGGACGCGGACGGCGTGGCCGTGCAGGTCGTCTCGCCGACACCGGTCTTCTTCAGCTACGACCGCCCCGCCGATCAGGCCGTGAAGGTCGCCCGGATCTTCAACGACCTGACCCTGGAGGTCACCGCGGGCGGCGGCGACCGGTTGGTGCCGTTCTGCCAGGTGCCGTTGCAGGACCCGGACGCCGCCTGCGCCGAACTGGACCGCTGCCTGGCCGCCGGGCACGTCGGCGTGGAGATCGGCAACCACGTCGGCGACCGGGACCTGGACGACGCCGGCGTGGTCACCTTCCTCCAGCACTGCGCTGAGGTGGGGGCGCCGGTCTTCGTCCATCCGTGGGACATGCCGGGCGGCCCCCGCCTGGACCGGTGGATGGCCCGCTGGCTCACCGGGATGCCCACCGAGACGCACCTGTCGGTGTTGGCGATGATCCTGGGCGGCGTCTTCGACCGGGTGCCGGAGACGTTGCGGCTCTGCTTCGCGCACGGCGGCGGCAGCTTCCCGTTCTGGCTCGGCCGCGCCGACAACGCCTGGCACCGCCGTGGCGACCTGGTCCGTGGCGCGTCGGCAGCTCCGCCGAGCAGCTACGTCGACCGGTTCAGCGTCGACTCGGTGGTCTTCGCGCCGCCCGCGCTGCGCCTGCTGGTCGACACCATGGGAGAGGACCGCGTGCTGGTCGGCAGCGACTATCCGTACCCGTTGGGCGAGCGGCCGGCCGGCGCGGTGGTCCGCGCGGCCGACTTCCTCACCGCCGAGCAGCGCGACAAGCTCCTCGCCACCAACGCCCTGCGCTTCCTGCACGGCTGAGCGCGGTCGCCCTTGCTTGCTGGCTCGCCCTCCGCGGTGGCGGTCTTCCCAACGACGGTGGCGGCCTTACCCACCCCCTCGACAGCCTTTGCTCTGCTTCACTCCACGCAACACCGACCGTCCAGATATCGGACGCTCCCTGTTGCGTGCGTTGAAGCAGAGCAAAGGCGGTCTCAGGGACTGTCGGCGGTCCGGCGGCAGCGGCGGAGCAATCGAGCGTGAATCGGGCGGGCACCCGCGACGAGCGGCTGTACGGCGACCAAGGGCGCGGCGGCGAGAGCGGCGGCGGCCGGTTGCCGATCGTCGGCGCGTGACGGGTGCACCGGAGGCCGGCGGCCGGCAGGATGACGGCATGGCCGACATGCACGACCTGACCGCGTTGGAGCAGGCCGCCGCCGTGGCGCGCGGCGAGCTGTCCAGCGGGGAGCTGGTCGAGCACCACCTGCGCCGGGTGGCGGCGATCGGCGACACCGTTGGCGCGTTCGTCACGGTCACGCCGGAACTGGCCCGGGAGGCCGCCCGCGCGGCGGACGCCGTGCCCGCCGAGGGACGTGGCCCGCTGCACGGCGTACCGACCGCGATCAAGGACCTGACTCTCACCGCCGGGGTCCGCACCACCTTCGGGTCGGCTGCCTTCGTCGACTTCGTCCCGCCGGTCGACGCCGACGTGGTCCGGTTCATCAAGGCCGCCGGGCTGGTGAGCCTGGGCAAGACGACCACCTCCGAGCTGGGCTGCTCGCTCTACTCGGAGGGCCGGGTCGCGCCGCCGGCCCGCAATCCGTGGCAGCTCGCGTACACCGCGGGCGGCTCCAGCGGCGGCGCGGCGGCGGCGGTCGCGGCCGGGCTGGTCCCGGTCGCCCAGGGCTCCGACGGCGGCGGCTCGCTGCGCATCCCGGCGTCGCTCTGCGGCCTGGTCGGCTACAAGCCCAGCCGCGGCCTGGTCTCCGGCGGGCCGCTCGGCTCCGGCGCTTTCGGCCTGCCCACCAGCGGGCCGCTCGGCCGGACCGTCACCGACGTCGCCGCACTGCTCGACGTCATGGCCGTGCCGGTGCCCGGTGAGCCCTACCTGCCGCCGGCCGCGCCGCCCGGCGGCTACCTGGCCGTCGCCCGCCGGGCCGAGCCCGGCCGGCTGCGGATCGGCCGGTTCACCACCCCGATGCTCGCCGACGAGCCGGTGCACCCCGACTGCGTGGCCGCCGTGGACCGGGCGGCCGCGCTGCTCACCGCCGCCGGCCACGAGGTGGTCGAGGTGCCGGCGCCGCTCGGGCCGGAGGCGTGGCCGCTGTTCGAAGTCATCTGGTACGTGCTGGCGCTGGCCCCGGTGCCACCGCAGCGGGAGTCGGAGCTGCTGCCGCTGACCCGGCTGCTGCGGGCCCGGGGTGCTGAGGTCTCCGCCGGCGCCCTGGCCGCCACCCTCGGCGAGTTGCAGGCCCAGGTACGCCTGGGCGCCCGCCGCACCGCAGGCTGCGATCTGCTGCTCTGCCCCACCCTGGCCACACCGCAGGCACCCGTCGGCTGGTTCACCGCGGACGGCGACCCGGCGGCCGATTTCGACCGGCAACGCCGGTTTTCGCCCTACTGCGCCATTTTCAACGTCACCGGTGATCCCTCCGTGTCCCTGCCGCTGGGCACGACCACCGACGGCCTGCCCGTCGGGGTGCTGCTCACCGGCCGATACGGCGACGACGCGCGGCTGATCGCGGCCGCTGCGCAACTGGAGAACTGGAGTGACCAATGGGATCGGCACCCCGCAATCTGGCGGGCCGTCGACTCCGCTAACGTGAATGGCGACGGAGTCGGCCGATCGCCATCATGATCGTTCATCCGACCCGGTTGTTCGAGGTCCTTCTTCCGCCTGGGGGCGTTGGGATTGTCTGTTACCGAGACGTTGCTGGTCTTCGTCGGCATCCCGGCGGCCGCAGTGCTGGTGATCGCCGGCCTGGCGTACGCCGGCGGCCGCGGCGGTGGTACCGGCGGTGGTGGTGGCTCCAAGCGCTACCGGCCGGGCCGGCCCTTCGACTTCACTCCGGTCTGGTTCCTTGGCCGCCCGGAGCAGCTGGCCGACTCGGCCGGCACCGCGCTGGCGGCGGGCGCGCAGGCGCCCGCGCTGACCAGCCACAAGCTTGAGCAGGCCAGCGTCGAGGCGCCGGCCGGTGGAACCGGAGGCGCAAGTGACCGTTGGTGAGGAGCAGGCCGGGACGGTAAATCCGCCCGAGGTGCTGGACGGGCCGTTCTCGACCCGTCAGTTGCTGCGCATCGACGAGGCGCTACGCCTGGCCGACCAGGGCACCGGCCTGGTCTTCTCGGTCTTCGTCGGCGGCCTCGACGAGCCGGTCCGGGAGCACGCCCAGCGGCTGCACCGCCAGCTCGCCAACCCCGACAAGTCGGTGCTGATCGCGGTGTCGCCCAACCAGCGGCAGCTGGAGATCGTCACCGGACGGCACTCCCGCAAGCGCATCCCCGACACGTACGCCAAGCTGGCCGCGCTCTCCATGGTCGGCGCGTTCAGCGGGGGCGACCTGGCCGGCGGCATCATCAACGGCCTCGACCAGCTCGCCAGCCACGCCGGCAAGGGCTGAGCCCTTCCTCATACGAGAAAGCCCGGTCCGCTTTCAGCGGGCCGGGCTTCGCTCTGTGCGGGCTGGTTTCACGCCGAGGGGCCGGCGCGGGCTGCCGCCCACGCCGACCCCTCGGTCGGATACGGCCTATCAGGCGCCCTGGGCGTCCTTCGCTCGGGCCTTGAGCGCCCGCACGACGCCGTCGCGGCCCTCGGCGACCAGCCGGCGCAGCGGGCCGGGGTGCCCGTCGCCGGCCAGCCACGCGTCGGTGGCCGCCACCGTGTCGTCCTCCACCAGGTAGGTCGGGTACGCCAGCTGGGCGAACTCCTGCGCCGGCTCGCTGTCCCGGGTGGCCCACACCTGGCCGACCGCCGCGAAGTACCGCTCCCGGTACGGGGCGACCAGCTCCACCTGCGCCGGGTGGGCGAAGCCCTGCAACAGCGCCCGGTGCCGCCAGTTGGGCAGCGCGTCCGGGCCGGTCAGCAGCGCCCACACGGCGGTCTTGTTCTCCGCGGTCGGCACCAGCGCGTGCGCGTACGCGGCCTCCCGCTCGCCACTGGCGGTGCGGTCACCGGCCAGCTCCGCCTCGACCTCGGCGGCGCCCGCCGCGCCGTTGGCCACCAGCGCGCCGAGCACCGTCCACCGCAGCTCGGTGTCCACGGTCAGCCCGGCCGGCGCGCCGGAGCCGTCCATCCAGCCGCGCAGGGTGGCCAGGTCCTCCTCGGAGCGGGCCGCCGAGGCGTACGCCCGGGCCCAGGCCAGCTGGAAGCCGCTGCCCGCGTCGGCCGCCGCGAGCGCGTCCCTCGCGGTGCGGGCCAGCTCGGCCCAGCCGGTCGGCGCCCAGGCGGGGTCGGCGTACAACGTGAGGGTGGTGGTCGCCTGGCGCAGGGTGGCGGTGACCAGGTTGATGTCGGTCTCGGCGGGCAGCCCGCTGACCACCAGCGCCACGTAGTCGCGGGCCGCCAGCTCCGCGTCGCGGGTCATGTCCCACGCCGCGGTCCAGCACAACGCCCGGGCCAGCGACGACTCGAAGCCACCGATGTGCTGCACCACCGTGGCCATCGACCGGTCGTCGAGGCGCAGCTTGGTGTAGCTCAGGTCGTCGTCGTTGAGCAGCAGCACGTCGGCCGCCCGGACGCCGCGCAGCTCGGCGAGGTCGGTGCGCTCGCCGGTCACGTCCACCTCGTGCCGCTCGCGGCGGACCAGCCGCCCGTCGGTCAGGTCGTACAGGCCCACGCCGATCCGGTGCGTCCGCATCGTCGGGTACGCGGCCGGCGCCTCCTGCCGGACGACGACCTGCTGGTACGTGCCGTCCGCGCCGATCGTCACCTCCGGGCGCAGCGTGTTGACCTGCGCGGTCTCCAGCCACTGCGCGGCGAACTTGCGCAGCTCCCGGCCCGAGGCCGCCTCCAGCTCGGTGAGCAGGTCGTCGAAGGTGGCGTTGCCCCAGGCGTGCTTGCCGAAGTATGCCCGCAGCCCGGCCACGAACGGCTCCTCACCCACGTACGCGACGAGCTGCTTGAGCACGCTCGCGCCCTTGGCGTAGGTGATGCCGTCGAAGTTGACCTCCACGGCCTCCATGTCCGGCATCTCGGTGTAGACCGGGTGGGTGGAGGAGAGCTGGTCCTGCCGGTAGCCCCAGTTCTTCCGGATGGACAGGAACGTCGTCCACGCCTCGGTGAAGCGGGTGGCGTTGGTGTTGCACCAGTGGCTGGCCCACTCGGCGAACGACTCGTTCAGCCACAGGTCGTTCCACCAGCGCATGGTGACCAGGTCGCCGAACCACATGTGGGCCATCTCGTGCAGGATCGTGTTGGCGCGCTGCTCGTACTCGAAGTCGGTGACCTGCGAGCGGAACAGGTAGTGCGACTCGGCGTGCGTCACGCAGCCGAAGTTCTCCATCGCGCCGGCGTTGAAGTCGGGCACCCAGAGCTGGTCGTACTTCGGCAGCGGGTAGCGCACCCCGAACTTCTCGTGGAAGAAGTCGAAGCCCTGCTTGGTGATCAGGAACAGGTCGTCCGTGTCGAGGTAGGGCGCCATCGACGCCCGGCAGAACGCGCCCAGGTCGATGCCGTCGTGGGTGTCGCGCACCTCGTGGTACGGCCCGGCGCACATCGCCGTGATGTAGGTGCTCATCCGGGGCGACTCGGTGAAGTGCAGCGTCTTGAGCCCCTCACCCGCCGGCTCCTCGCGCTGCACCGGCATGTTGGACACCGCCCGCCAGTGCGCCGGCACGGTGGCGTGCCAGGTGTACACGCTCTTCAGGTCCGGCTGGTCGAAGCAGGCGAAGACCCGCTGCGCGTCGGCCGTTTCGAACTGGCTGTAGAGGTACGTCTCGCCGTCCACCGGGTCGACCGTGCGGTGCAGCCCCTGACCGCTGTTGGAATAGCCGAAGTCGGCGTCGACCACCAGGGTGTTCTCGCTGTCCAGCCCGGACAGGGTCAGGCCCTTCTCGGCCGACCAGTCGGACAGGTCGACCGGAGCGCTGTTCAAGGTGGCGGAACGCACCGCGTCGGCGGCCACCTCGATGAACGTGCTCGCGCCCGGCTCGGCACAGCGGAACCGGACCTCGGTCGTCGACCGGAACGTGCGGCCGTCCGCCGCCAGCACGGCCGTCGACAGGTCCAGACTGATGTCGTACCCCGTAACGTCGAGCAGGCGGGCCCGCTCGGTCGCCTCCACCTGCGTCAGGTTGCGCACTCCCGGCACTGTTCGTCTCCATCCCACGTCTCGCCGTACGCCCGGCGGCGCCCGTCCGCCGACCGCTCGTGGCGGCCGGTCCGGATCCGAGTCTTCCACGTACCGCCAGCCGCCGGTGGCCGAGGTCACGCTCTGATTCGGGTGCCAGCCGACGCGGGCCGGGGTGAAGATTCGTGGAGACGCCGGATCGCCGGCGCCACCTGTCGCGAAGGGACCTCACCGTGACCGAACGTGTCGCCGTGGACATGTGGTTCGATCCGATCTGCCCGTGGGCGTGGATCACCTCCCGCTGGCTGCTGGAGGTCGAGCAGGTCCGGGACGTGGACATCCGTTTCCACGTGATGAGCCTGTCGGTGCTCAACGAGGGCCGGGACCTGCCCGAGCAGTACCAGGAGCTGATGAAGACCGGCTGGGGTCCGGTACGGGTCTGCATCGCCGTGGAGGAGCGCTACGGCTCGGATGCCGTCCGCAAGCTCTACACGGCGCTGGGCACCCGGATCCACCTCGGCAAGGAGCAGCTCGGGCCGGAGCTGTTCGCCGCCGCGCTGACCGATGCCGGCCTGGACCCGTCGTTGGCCGAGGTGGCCGGCGGCACCGAGCACGACGCGGCGCTGCGGGCCAGCCACGAGGCCGGTATGCGGCCGGTCGGGCAGGACGTGGGCACCCCGGTGATCCACGCACCCGGCCCGGACGGTGGCCAGGTCGCGTTCTTCGGCCCGGTGATCACGCCCGCACCGAAGGGGGAGGCTGCCGGCCGGCTCTGGGACGGCGTACTGCTGGTCGCCGGCACCCCGGGCTTCTACGAGCTCAAGCGCACCCGCGAGCAGGGCCCGATCTTCGACTGATCCACGACCACCACGCGCCCCCGTTCCGGACACCGTCGGTTGCCCGGGCGGGGGCGCGTCGCGTCGGACGCCGGGTGCCTCCGGGGGCCGGGAACGGTCACGGCGTCACCGGTGGACGGGCGGCCTCGTTTCCCTCGGTGTCCGCCGCAGCGACCCGCAGGGCCGCACCCCGCAGCTCGTGGAGGCAATCCCGATGGCCAAGCACCGTGCGTCCGGTGACGATCAACTGACCCGGCAGGGGGTGATCGAGACTCCCGGCGCGGCCTACTGGTCGGTCGACGACTCCCGCTGGCCGGTGGTTCGTCCCGACCTTCCCGCCCACCTGGTGGACCTGCTCGCCCCGCCCATCGTGGTCGGCGTGGCCCGGGTCCCGGTCACCTCCCGCCTGACCCCGTCCGCCGACAGCACGCCGGCGGATCGCTCGGAGCCGCTCGGGATCCCCGCGCTGGCCGTCCAGGCGGCTCCCGTACCGTCGGCGCCCACGCCGGCCCCGCTGTCGGCGGCCGTACCGTCGGCGGACGCGCCGGCCCCGCTGTCGGCGGCCGCGCCGGCCGAACCCGCGCCGCCTCCGCCGGCACCCGCCGCCCCGCGTCCGGTGCCGACGCCGCCGCTGAACCCGCGACCCGTCCCGGCGCCGCCGCACGAGCCGCGTCCCGTGCCGGGGCCGCCCGCCGCGCCGCGCCGCAACGCGACCACCGGACCCGCCGCGACCGGCCGGCGGGGCAACGGCGGGTCCGCCGTCGCCGGCCGGCACCGTCGGGGCGCATCCGGCCGGGCCGGCTGACCGCCGCGCCCCGGCCCGGTGCTTTCATCTGGTGGACGCCGCGCGGGTCCCCGCTACCGGCGACGTCGTCGCCGGTAGCGTCAGCGGACATGACGGTCGTACATCCGATCGCCCGGGCCTGGATCACCACCGGCGGCACCGGCGCGCAGAACTACGACGAGTTCGCCGACGACGCGGAGATCACCGCGATCATCGAGGCGAACCCGCACAGTGCCCTCGGCATCGAGATGCCGCACCGGGCGCCGGAGAGTAAGGGGAAGTCCTTCCTCGACGCGCTGCCGGACGCGGTGGCCCGACTCGCCGAGGCGAAGGCCGACGGCAGCTACACCCCCGCCGAGCAGGTGGTGGTGCTCTACCGGATCAGCGCGCCGGACGACGAGCCGGCGTACGGGCTGTTCGCGATGGTGGACACCGACCAGATCTCCACCCGGGCCGACGAGCCCGGCCTGGTCATCCGCAACGAGGACGTCTTCATCGCCAAGGTGCGTGAGCGGGTGGCGCTGGCCGAGTCGCTCGGTCACCTGCTCTCACCCGTACTCCTGCTCCAGACGGGGCGCGGTGACGAGCTGCACGCCGCGCTCGCGGCGGCGACCGAGGCGGCCGGCGCGCCCGCCGCGGCGGACACCGACCAGGCGGGGCGCACCCACGCCATCTGGCTGCTCGGCCCCGGCCCGGAGCAGGACGAGCTGACCGGCCTCGCGGGCGGCGGGGACCTGGTCGTCGCCGACGGCAACCACCGCAGCCTGGCCGCCCAGACCGGTGGGCTGCCGCGCTTCCTGGCCGTGGTGACCACGCCCGCCTCGGTGGCCATCCAGCCGTACAACCGGCTGGTCAGCGAGCTGACCACCACGCCGGACGAGCTGCTGGACCGGCTGCGCGCGGCGGGAGCCGAGATCGAGCCGATCGACGGCCCGGTCGAGGTCCCGGCGGCCGGCGGCACCGTCCACCTCCGGCTTCCCGGCCAGGGGTACGCGGTGCGCCTGCCCGGCACCGCCGGCGATCGCCTGGAGAACCTGGACCACGCCCTGGTCGAGCGGCTGCTGCTGCGCGACGTGCTGGGCCTGGACCCGGGCGACAAGCGGATCACCTACGTGGGTGGTGACTACCCGGCGAGCTGGCTCACCGGGGAGGTCGACGCCGGGCGGGCCGAGCTGGCGATCCTGATCGCGCCGGTGACCGTCGCGGACTTCGTCGCGGTGAACCTGGCCCGCGAGAAGATGCCGCGAAAGAGCACCTGGTTCACCCCGAAGGCGCGTGGCGGCCTGGTGGTCGCCGAACTGCCCCGCTGAGCGACCGGCCGCACGGCCGTGTGACGAACCCGGCTCGGGGACGCCGCCCCTGCGGCGTCTCCGCCGGCGGCCTGACAGACTTCCCGGTATGCGCGTCTACCTGGGATCCGACCACGCCGGTTTCGAGTTGAAGGTGCACCTCGCCAACCACCTGGCCAAGCAGGGGTACGACGTGGTCGACGTCGGCCCGCACAGCTACGACCCGGACGACGACTACCCGACGTTCTGCCTGCACACCGGCGACCGGGTGGTGGCTGACGAGACCGGCCTCGGGGTGGTCATCGGCGGGTCCGGCAACGGTGAGCAGATCGCCGCGAACAAGGTCGCCGGGGTCCGCGCCGCGCTGGCCTGGAACGTCGAGACCGCCCAGCTGGCCCGCCAGCACAACGACGCGAACCTGGTCGCGGTCGGCGCCCGCCAGCACACCCTGGACGAGGCCACCGCCATCGTCGAGGCGTTCCTGAACACCCCGTTCTCCGGCAACGAGCGGCACGCCCGCCGGATCGCCCAGGTGGCCGCGTACGAGGAGACCCGGGAGCTGCCCGACCTGCCCTGACCCTGGCCGGGCGGTCAGCGCGGCGGGCGGGGCAGCTCCTCGCGGGGCACCCAGTTGCGCCGGACGACCACCACCCGGGCCTCGGCCTCGGCGAGGTCGTCGTCGGTGGGTCGGGCGCCGTCCCGGGCCCGCAGCGCGGCGCTCAGCCCCACCTGCGATGAGCCGGAGCCGACCAGCCCGCGCAGGCCTCGCTCACCGTCGCGCTCGTCGTTGGCCGGGCCCCGCCGGCGGGGCGGTGGATCGGTGCCGTCGTGCACAGCGGCGGTGCTGGCCGTCGGACCGTCGGTGCCCTGCCCGGCCGGCTCGGAGTCGGGGTGGTGGCGCAGCCGCCGTCGTCGTCGCTCCGGGTCGCCCATCAGCCGACCGTACCCCGTCCGGTGTGGGATTCGGCACGGTCGTCCCGGCCCGCGCCGGACGGGCTCGGCGACCGATTTGCCGGCTGGCTACCCTCGGATCCAGGCGGCGGTGGTGTCGCCGGTCAGGGGGAGGACGAGATGGCAGACCAGACGCAGCCGTGGGCGGAGCGGACCGTGGAGGTGCCACCGCAGGCCGGCGTCGGGGTGCCGCCGCAGCGGGACGGGTTCCGCCGGGGCGTGGCTCCGGTGGGTCAGCCGCGCAACCCGCGGACCGAGCCCTTCCCGACCGTCGAGCAGGCCCCGACCGGCACCGGCTGGCCGGACGGCCCGGAACCGCGCCGGCCGCTGAGCTGGCGTCTCGCGCAGCTGCGGCGCGGCGGCGAGTGGAGCGCGGCGGCCGGGCTCTTCGCGTTCGTGTGCTGGGGGATCTGGGCGCTCTCCGGCCAGGGTGACCTGACCGGCCCGCTGCTGGTGCTGGTGCTGAGCCTGCTGGTGGCGGTCGGTCTGTTCGCGCTGGCCCGGCTGGTCGGCAGGGTGGTGCTCGAGCGGCAGCTCGGGCGGGTCCGGTGCAGCGCGCGGGGCGCGCACCTGGCGACCGCGGTCTTCCTCGCCGGCCTCGGCGTGGCCTGGCTCCAGCAGACCGAGTGGGTCGTCTCGGCGTGGAACTGGATCTCCTCGAACTGATCCGGGTACGCCCGGGCGGGCCGGCCAACGCCGCCCGCCCGAGCGTACGGTCGCGGCACGCCGCGACACCGGTCGTCTCCCCACCAGGCAAGGCCACTGCTTACCCGGCCGGCCACGGTTCATCCGTGGCCGGCCGGTCCGACTGACGTGACGGCGGGACCTGCTCGACCATCCCGTCGTGGTCGTAGAGCGGTCCGCGCGGGGCCGCGCCCGGGACCCGGACGCGACCCCGCCGCAAGGTCAACCGGCGGGCTGGGCGGCCGCGTGGTCGCGGGCCACCCGGACCAGCTCGACCAGGCCGCCGGCGTACTCCTGTGCCTCGCCGTGTGCCTCGTCGAACGGCGGCTGGAAGCCGACGCCCTCCCACTGGCCGGTGGTCGGGTTCCACCGGTCGTTGCCGACCTCGAAGTCCCAGGCGAAGATGCCCAGCTCGTAGTAGAGCTGGTCGGCGGAGTTGCCGGCGGCCGAGTAGAGCACGTCGGCGACCGGGCCGGTCTGCGACGGCCAGGTGACCGTCCCGCGCTCCTGCGCGATGGCGCCGACGATCCGGCGGGCGCTGTCCAGGAACATCTTCGACTCGTCGATCGACGGCCGGGGCAGGGTGACCCGCCCGTCCGCCCGGTACGCCCCCGGCGGCCACATGAAGTACCCGCCGTAGGAGTGCACGTTCATCGCGAACTTGATGTTCGGGTGGGCCTGGGCGAGCGCGATCACGTTGCTGCTCTCCGCCTCGGACAGCTCCGCGGTGCCCGCGTAGTTGCCCGAGAGGCAGTTGGCGCTGGCGCCCACGTAGCCGTCGAAGTAGGACCCGACGGTGTAGTTGCGGTTGACGTCGACGCCCCACGAGGTGCGGTACCGCGGGTCCCGGGTCGGCCCGGTGCAGTGGTTGACCAGGTTCTTGCGCTGGAAGTTGTAGTCGTTGAACGAGTAGTTCGCGCCGTCCGGGTTGACCGTCGGGATGACGAACACGTCGACCTGCTCCAGCAGCTCGCGGGTGGCCGGATCGGTGCGGGCGTTGGCCAGCATCCGCTCGGCGAACTCCAGCGTCACCAGCGGCGTGGCCCACTCCCGGGCGTGTTCCTGGGAGTACGCCAGCACCCCGACCCGGGAGCCGTCCCGGTGCACGCCGAGGCGCAGCGCCTGGACCGTCCAGGGCTTCGCCGGCACCTCGGTGCCCTGGAGCCCGTCGTCGAGCCGGGCCGGGCCGGCGACCGACATCGGCAGCCCGGCCGAGCCGTCCTCGACGGTGGCCCGGAACCGGTTCGGTTGGCGGGCGTTGATCGCCGCCGCGACCTCGTCGGTGGTGCTCACCGTCTTGCCGGCGGTGTCGGTGGCGAGCGTGATCGTGAGGACACGGTCGCGGTAGCTGACGGTCAGCGGTCGGTTCCGCCGGCCCGGGTCGACCGTCCGCACCTGCACACCGTTCATGCCCTGGTCACCGAAGCGGACCGACTCGACCACCACGGCGGACACCGCCGGGTCGCCCAGGTACGCGACGGCGTTGCGCCGGTACCCCTGGGTCCGGTTCGGCAGGTTGATCACGTTGACCAGGCCCCGGTACTGGCGGGCCAGCCGCTTGATCCGCGCCTGGATGTCCACCGGCGTCAGGTACGCGTCGATGAAGTCCTTCTGGTAGCCGGCCGGCAGCGGCGGCGGGGTCGCGTTCGGCCAGAGAGTCGGTGTGACCGCCCGGCTGACCCCGCCGAGGCTGGAGGTGGCGGTCAACTGGACCGGCCGGTTCGGCACCGGCTGGGGGAGCGCGTAGTGGTACTGGTACTCGCCGGAGTCCTCGAAGCGGGACAACGGGAACGACCCGGTGGCGCCGTCCGCCGTACGCCAGCTGACGGTGATCTCCACGTCCGGGTCGTCGGTGGCGGTCGTGGCGACCTGCGCCTGCAGGAACGTCTGCCCGCTCGTGGTCCACCAGTACGCCTGCTGCACCTGGAGGGTGTCCACGGCCGCGGCGGCGGCCGTGGTCCGCTGGCCGGCGGCCGGAGCGCGCAGCCCGGCGGCGGTGCGGGCCTGAGCCGCGCGGACGCTCTCGGCGTGGTGCCGGCTGCCGTCCCCGGCGCGCTGCACGATCTGCACGGCGGTCGCGCCCTGCGCGGTCAGGTCGGCGAGCTGGGCGCCGGTCAGCACCAGGTCGGCGAGGATCCGCCCGTCCCGGGCCCGGGGTCGGTTGGCCAGGTCGGCGCCGGTGGCGACCAGGCGGTCGAGCTGGGCCTGGTCGCGCAGCTGCACCCGGACCAGGGCGGTCTCGGTGGCGGTCAGGGTGATCGGTGTGGCCGGGGCGGCGGGTGCCGCGGTGCCCGGGCCGGGATGGGACAGCACCGCGCTGACCAGGATCGCTGTGGTGGCGGCAGCTGTCCACCGTCGTCGGACGATCATGTGCCCTCCTGACGGACGTCAATGGGTCTGGTCCTTACACCAGTCCATAGATCGACACATGTCAAGGCGCGCGGCCGGTAGCGCCGCGACCGCGACCTGGACGACCGGAACCTGGAGGCGACGGCGCGAGTTCTCCGTTCCGAGATGCAACCCGCTGGACCGGACCCGGCGTGACTATCTCGAATCGGGGATCGGAGGCTTGGATGAGCGATCGCGACAAGGCGTTCGCCGACTATTTCGCGGCGAGGTCGGACGCGATGCGCGGCACCGCGTACCTGCTGTGCGGCGACTGGCACCGGGCGGAGGACCTGGTCCAGACCGCCTTCGTGAAGCTCTACCTGGTCTGGCACCGCGTCGCCCGGCACGAGGTGCTCGACAGCTACGTGCGGCAGATCCTGATCCGGACGTTCCTCGACGAGCGGCGCCGCGGCTGGTGGCGGCGTGAACGGGTGGGCGGCGACAACGCCGAGCAGGCGGTGCCGCCCGACTCGCCGGAGAACCGTCTGGTGCTGCTGCGGGCGCTGGCCTCCGTGGCGCCACGCCAGCGGGCCGTGCTGGTTCTCCGCTACTGGGAGGACCTGTCGGTCGAGGACGTCGCGGCGCTGCTGCAGTGCTCTCCGGGGACGGTGAAGAGCCAGGCGGCGCGCGGGCTGGACACGCTGCGCGGCCTCCTGGCACCCACACACAGCGGGATCGAGATGGGGGAGCGATGAACGGAGAAGACCTGCGCGACGCGCTGCGCAGCGAGATGGCGGATGCCACCCCGCCACCACCATTGAGTACGGCGGCGGCACTCGGAGCCGGTCGCCGGGCCTTCCGTCGCCGCCGTGCCGTCCAGGTGTGTGCCGGATCGGCGGCCGTGGTGCTGGCAGCCGCCGGCTTCGCGGCCGTGGCCACACCGGGCGGCGAGGTCTACCAGCCGGCAGGCGGCGTGCCTGCCGTACCGGCCCCGTCGGCGACGGACACCAAGGAGGCGTGGCCGACCGGGCCGGACGGTCGCCCACAGGAGGACCGGACCGCGCGGGCGGGGTCGAAGTACGACCAGGGTGTACGGCTGCTCGCCGAGGTCGTCTCGGTCGTGCCCGCCGGTTACACCGCACCCGAGGACCCGGCGAACCAGCCCGTCGAGCAGAGGACACTGCGAACTCAGCAAGCACAGTTCGAGGACAAGGTGAACGGCGTCGACCTGTGGAGCTACATGGCCTCGGTCGCCGTCGCCAAGGGCAACGGGACCGGGCGCGTCATCGTCGAGGTGCACGACGCCGGCAACCAGCTACCGACCGAACCGTGTGCGCTGGCCCGCCGGTTCTGGGGCATGCAGGGCGAATGCCAGGTCGAGACCGTCGGGGCGGCGCAGGTGGGCGTCGTCACCCGACCAACCGGCGACGACCGGCTCGACCAGTGGTCGGCATACCGGCATCCGGACGGCGTGGTGGTCTACGTGGCGCAGGGCGCGCAGCTGGACGAGAGTCAGCCGGAGTTGAAGGCGCTTCCGTTCTCCGTACCGCAGTTGGCGGCCCTCGCGGTCGACGAACGGTTTCACCTGAAGTGACGAGCTGATCCGGCTTAGCCGGGCGGGGGCCCAGGTGCCGCGATCGTGCGGGCCACCTGGGCCTTCGTCTTGTGGAGCGGGCGACGGGAATCGAACCCGCACCGTCAGTTTGGAAGACTGAAGCTCTACCATTGAGCTACGCCCGCGCTCAGCCCCGCCGAAACGGGGCGCGCGGACAGCGTACCCAATGTCCGTGCCGGACGCGCAGCCGCGCCACCGCCTTGCGGCTTCGCGAAGTCCCGGCGTCGCGTCTCACCCCTTGCCGTGCGGGAGGGCCGGGGATCGAGGGAGCAGGAGCGCCCGCCGCTGACGCGGGCGCGATAGGGGTTTTCCGGGAATGTGTCCGGGTGGGAGGTGGCCCCGGCAGGTCCGCGGTGCGCCGACGGCATAGACTGCACGTCGCCACGGGGTGTGGCGCAGCTTGGTAGCGCACTCGCTTTGGGAGCGAGGGGCCGTGGGTTCAAATCCCGCCACCCCGACTGTCGTCCGCGGCCGGGCCGCCGCGGGTGCCGCCGAGTTTTCCGCGCGGTCCCCGGGCGATGCCGGAGCGTCAGGCCGGCTCACCTACACTCGATGGGCTGAATCACGCCCAGACTCAACTGAGATCCGTCAAGGAGTACGCCTGTGAAGAGCACCGTCGAGACTCTGAGCCCGACGCGCGTGCGGCTCGCCATCGAGGTGCCGTTCGTCGAGCTCGAGCCGAGCCTCAAGAAGGCGTACCGGGAGATCGGTTCGCAGGTCCAGGTTCCCGGCTTCCGCCGGGGCAAGGTGCCGACCGCGGTGATCGACCAGCGGGTGGGCCGGGGCACCGTCCTCAACGAGGCGGTCCAGGACGCGATCCCGGACAACATCCTCGCCGCGGTACGCGAGCACGACCTGAAGACGCTGGGGCGCCCCGAGGTCGAGATCACCGAGTTCAACGACGGTGACTCGCTGAACTTCACCGCCGAGGTGGACGTCCGCCCCGAGATCACCCTGCCCGACGCGTCGACCATCGAGGTGACGGTCGACGAGCTGCAGATCGACGAGAGCGAGATCGACGAGCAGGTGAAGAACCTGCGGGAGCGGTTCGCCACCCTCAAGACCGTCGAGCGGGCCGCCGCCGAGGGCGACTACGTCCAGATCGACCTGAACGCGACCGTCGACGGCGAGGACGTGCCGGGCGGCCAGGCGAGCAACATCTCCCACGAGGTGGGCAGCAAGCAGCTCCTGCCGGGCCTCGACGAGGCCGTGGTCGGTCTCGCCGCCGGCGAGAACACCACCTTCACCACCCAGCTGGTCGGCGGCGACTTCGCCGGCCGGGACGCCGAGGTGGCGGTGACCGTGCGCACGGTCAAGGAGAAGGAACTGCCGGAGCTGAACGACGAGTTCGCCCAGATGGCGAGCGAGTTCGACACGATCGAGGAGCTCCGCGGCGACCTGCGTGGGCGGGTCACCCAGGGCAAGCAGGTCGAGCAGATCTACGCGGCTCGGGACAAGGCCCTGGCGCAGCTGGTCGAGGCCGCCGAGGTGCCGGCGCCGGAGGGTGTCGTCCGCGAGGAGGTGGCCAGCCGCAAGCAGGCGATGGCCGACCAGCTGGAGCGGATCGGCGCCTCCATGGAGGAGTACCTCGCCGCCGAGGAGAAGACCGAGGAGCAGATCGACGCCGAGCTGACCGAGGCGGCGACCGAGGGCGTGAAGGTGCAGCTGCTGCTGGACACCCTGGCCGACGCCGAGGACGTGCAGGTCTCCGACGACGAGTTCGGCCACGAGATCGTGCACCGGGCCCAGCGGGCCGGGATGGCCCCGCAGCAGTACTACGACCAGCTGGTGCGCTCGGGCGCGGCCGGTGCGGTCTTCGGTGACGTGCGGCGGGGCAAGGCGCTCGCGGCCGTCATGGAGCGGATCACGATCAAGGACTCGGCCGGCAACGAGGTCACCCTCGACGCGCTGCGCGCCGCCAACGAGGCGGAGCACAACCACGAGCACTGATCGTCGGGTGCGGCCGCCGTCCGCCGCTGTGCGGTGGACGGCGGCCGAATCCTTTCCGGGGTACGCCCGGAAGCCCGCGCCGCGGGTACGCCCGACGCAGCTGCGCTGAGAGCGAACAGTGCCCCGACCGGGACTCTGCCGCCCCGCACAGCGGTTAGTGTCGGGAAAGACGGTACGGAGAGCGAAGGGCTGCCATGACCGACATGCACATCCCCAAGAAGTCGCTCCGGGCGATTGACGCGCGCGGTGGCGACTCCATTGGCAACCTCGACGACTCGGTCTACAACCGGTTGCTCAAGGAACGCATCATCTTCCTGGGCAGTGAGGTGACCGACCAGGTCGCCAACCGCATCTGCGCGCAGCTGCTGCTGCTCGCCGCGGAGGACCCGGACCGCGACATCAACCTGTGGATCAACTCGCCGGGTGGCTCGGTCTACTCCGGCATGGCGATCTACGACACCATGCAGTTCATCGACAACGATGTGTCGACCGTGGCGATGGGCATGGCTGCCTCGATGGGCCAGCTGCTGCTCTGCGCGGGCACCAAGGGCAAGCGGTACGCCCTGCCCCACGCCCGGATCATGATGCACCAGCCGTCCGGTGGTCTGGGCGGTACGGCGTCCGACATCGCCATCCAGGCGGAGCAGATGCTCTACACGAAGCGGATGTTCCAGGAGCGGGTCGCGCACCACACCGGCCAGAGCCAGTCGCAGATCGAGGCGGACTCGGACCGGGACCGTTGGTTCACCGCCCAGGAGGCCATGGACTACGGCTTCATCGACAAGGTGATCATCGGGGCCGCTCAGGTTCCGGATGGCGCCGGGACCCTGAGCTGAGGAGCTGACGATGACCGATCTGAGCTTGCCGCCCCAGTTCGCGGCCGTGCACAACCGTTACGTGCTTCCGTCGTTCGTCGAGCGCACGTCGTACGGGGTCAAGGAGTCGAACCCGTACAACAAGCTCTTCGAGGACCGGATCATCTTCCTCGGCGTCCAGGTGGACGACGCGTCGGCCAACGACGTGATGGCCCAGCTGCTGACGCTCGAGGGCACCGACCCGGACCGCGACATCATCATGTACATCAACTCGCCGGGTGGCTCGTTCACCGCGATGACGGCGATCTACGACACCATGCAGTACGTCCGTCCGGACATCTCCACCGTCTGCCTGGGTCAGGCGGCCAGCGCGGCGGCGGTCCTGCTGTCAGCCGGCACCCCGGGCAAGCGGATGGCGCTTCCGAACTCGCGGATCATCATCCACCAGCCGGCCACCGAGGGCGGCTACGGGCAGGGCTCGGACATCGAGATCCAGGCCCGGGAGATCCTGCGGATGCGGACCCAGCTGGAGGACATGCTCTCCCGCCACTGCAACCGCCCGATCGAGCAGGTCCGCAAGGACATCGACCGGGACAAGATCATGACGGCCGAGGAGTCCAAGGAGTACGGGCTGGTCGACACGATCCTGACCAGCCGCAAGAAGGGTCTGCTGGCGGCCAACGCCGCCAGCTGAGCAGTACCGGGTCAGAGGTTGGCCGGGGCGTCGTTCCCGGCCGACCTCTGACACACCCGTTTTGGGGGTCGGAGAATGCCCCGCCAGCGGGTAACGTCGGGTCCGTACCGCTTCGCCGGTTGGGCCGGTGGGGTGAACGGAGCCGGACGGCGCGCAGCGTCCGCAGGGTCAGGGCCGGGTCTCCGGCCGATGAGTGCAGGGAGAACGTAGGTGGCACGGATCGGTGACGGCGGCGACCTACTGAAATGCTCCTTCTGCGGCAAGTCGCAGAAGCAGGTGAAGAAGCTCATCGCGGGCCCCGGGGTCTACATCTGCGACGAGTGCATCGATCTCTGCAACGAGATCATCGAAGAGGAGCTGGCCGAGTCCGGCGAGGTGAAGTGGGAAGAGCTTCCCAAGCCGATGGAGATCTGCCAGTTCCTCGACAACTACGTGGTCGGGCAGGATCAGGCCAAGAAGGCGCTCGCCGTCGCGGTCTACAACCACTACAAGCGGATCCAGGCCGAGGCGCCCGGCGCGCCGGGCTCCGGCAGCGACGCCGTCGAGCTGGCCAAGTCCAACATCCTGCTGCTCGGCCCGACCGGGTGCGGCAAGACCCACCTGGCGCAGACGCTGGCCCGGATGTTGAACGTCCCGTTCGCGATCGCCGACGCCACCGCGCTGACCGAGGCGGGTTACGTCGGCGAGGACGTGGAGAACATCCTCCTCAAGCTGATCCAGGCCGCCGACTACGACATCAAGCGCGCCGAGACCGGCATCATCTACATCGACGAGGTCGACAAGATCGCCCGCAAGTCGGAGAATCCGTCGATCACCCGGGACGTCTCCGGCGAGGGTGTGCAGCAGGCCCTGCTCAAGATGCTGGAAGGCACGGTGGCCAACGTGCCGCCGCAGGGCGGGCGCAAGCACCCGCACCAGGAGTTCATCCAGATCGACACCACCAACGTGCTGTTCATCTGCGGTGGCGCGTTCGCCGGTCTGGATCAGATCATCGAGTCCCGCACCGGGCAGGGTGGCACCGGCTTCGGTGCCCGGCTCCGGTCGGTGTCCGACCGGTCGACCGATGACATCTTCAGCCAGGTCATGCCGGAGGACATGCTCAAGTTCGGGCTGATCCCCGAGTTCGTGGGCCGACTGCCGGTGATCACCAACGTGCGCAGCCTGGACCGCAGCGCCCTGGTGCGGATCCTCACCGAGCCGCGCAACGCCCTGGTCCGGCAATATCAGCGCCTCTTCGAGCTGGACGGGGTCGAGCTGGAGTTCGACGAGCCGGCGCTCGAGGCGATCGCCGACCAGGCCATGCTGCGGGGCACCGGCGCCCGCGGCCTGCGGGCCATCATCGAGGAGGTTCTGCTCTCCGCGATGTACGAGGTGCCGAGCAACCCCGACGCCGCCCGAGTGCTGATCACCCGCGAGGTGGTCCTGGAGAACGTCAACCCGACCATCGTGCCCCGCGAGTTCACCGGCCGTCGGGCCCGGCGGGACCGCGAGGAGAAGTCGGCCTGATCGTCCTCGCGTCGCGCCGGCCGCTCAGTCCTGACGCGGCCGGCGTGAGCGGGTCCGTCGATCCCACTCGCCCGACGGGGTGACGGTCACCATCATCAGTCGGGCCGGTTCGTCGGTGTCGTTGCGATAGCCGTGTTCCCGGTCGGCGTGGAACTCGATCGTCTCGCCGGCCCGGACGGGGTGGTCCTGCCCGTCGACCCGGACGACGACCGCGCCGGTCAGCACGTGGAGGACCTCCCGGGTGCCGCGCGGGTGGTCGGGGGAGCGGTGTGCCTCGCCGGGTTCCAGCCGCCAGTCCCAGAGCTCGACCAGGTCCGGTTCGCCCAGCCCGCTGAGCAGGTGGGCCGTGCCGCCTCGTTCGCCCTGCCAGAGCACGGGCGCGTCGGCGACCGGGGTGATCTTCACGGTCCGTTCCTCGTCGGGCTCCAGCAGGCGGGCGATGTTGACCCCGAACGCGTCGGCGACCCGGCAGAGCGTGCCGACGCTCGGGTTGGTGCGCGCGCTCTCGATCTGCACGAGCATCCCCTTGCTCACCCCCGACCGTCCGGCCAGCTCCTCGAAGGACCAGCCGCGCGTGGCACGTAGCTCGCGTACCTGTCGGGCCACCGCGGCGGTCACCGCGCCTACACGGCCCGCTCCGATCTCGGTCATTGAACTATCCTATGCGGTCATTATTGTGATACGACTGTCGCATGCTCCCCATTGTCCTGGCAGCGGTGTCCGCGGTCGCGTTCGGCACGGCCGACTTCTCCGGCGGGAAGGCGTCCCGCCGGGCCGACCCGATCGCCGTCACGGTGGTTTCCCAACTGCTCAGCGTCCCGCTGCTGGTCGTCCTGGTGCTGGTCGTGCCCGGGTCCCCCACCGTGGGCGACATCGCCTGGGGGCTGATCGCCGGGGTGGCCGGCGCGGCCGGGGTCATGCTGCTCTACCGGGCTCTCGCCGGCGGGATGATGGCCGTCGTGGCGCCGGTCACCGCGATCACCGCCGCGATAGTGCCGATCGTCGCCGGCCTGTTCACCTCGACGTTCCCCGGCGCCCCCGCGCTCATCGGCGCCGGCCTCGCCGTGCTGGCGATCGCACTGGTCAGCCTGGGCGAGGGCGGCAGCCGCCGGGCCGTCCCAGCGCGGCTGGTAAGGCTGGCGCTGGGCGCCGGGGCGCTCTTCGGCGTCTTCTTCACGCTGCTCGGCCAGGCCGGCGAGGGGGCCGGCATGTGGCCGGTGGCGGCCGTACGGGCCAGCTCGATCGCGTTCGGCCTCGCCCTGGCCGCCGGCACCGGCGTGCGGCTCCGGCTCGGGCGGCGCGTACTGGTGTGGGCCGCGGTCGCCGGCCTGCTCGACAGTGCCGCGAACGCGCTCTTCCTCGCCGCCGCCGCCCGCGGTCACCTGAGCATCGTCGCGGCGATCGCCGCGCTCTACCCGGCCAGCACGGTGCTGCTCGCGCTCGCCGTCGATCGGGAGAAGTTGCGACCGGTCCAGGTCGCCGGGCTCGGCTTCGCCGCCGGGGCTCTGGTGCTGGCCAGCATCTGAGGCTGCCGATGCAGCCCGTTCGGCCGTACCCTTGGCCCATGCGCGTCGCCGTCTGCCAGCTGAACGCCCGGGATGACCGCAAAGCCAACCTGGCAGCCGCGGAGGTCCTGCTGGAACGTGCCGCCGCCGGTGGCGCGGACCTCGCGGTCCTGCCGGAGTACGTCGACTACCTGGGCCCCGCCGCCGGGTTGCCCGAGCCGGAGCCGGTGGACGGCGAGGTGGGCAGCTTCTTCGCCGGCATCGCCCGGCGACTCGGCATCTGGGTGGTGGCCGGCTCGTTCCACGAGGCCGGCCCCGACCCGGAGCACACCTGGAACACGTCGCTGGTCTTCGACCGGTCCGGCAGCCTGGCCGCGAGCTACCGCAAGATCCACCTGTACGACGTGGAGATACCCGGCCGGGTCTCCTACCTGGAGTCGGCGAGCGTCGCCGCTGGCGACCGGCCGGTGGTGGTCGACGTCGAGGGGCTCCGGGTGGGCCTGTCCATCTGTTACGACCTGCGCTTCCCGGAGCTGTATCGGCGCCTGGCCACCGAGGGTGGCGCCCACCTGCTGGTGGTCCCGGCGGCGTTCATGCTGCACACCGGACGGGACCACTGGGAGGTCCTGCTGCGGGCGCGGGCGATCGAGAACCAGTGCTTCGTCGCGGCCGCCGGCCAGACCGGCGACCACGAGCCCGGCCGCACCTGTTTCGGGCGCAGCATGGTGGTCGACCCGTGGGGGACGATCCTCACCCAGTTGCCGGACGGCCCGGGGGTGTCCGTCGTCGACCTCGACCTCGACCGGCTCGTCCAGATCCGGGCCGAGCTGCCGAGCCTGGCCAACCGCCGGCTCTGAGCCCTCAGCCCTCCAGCAGCACGCCGAGCACCGTGAAGCCCGCGATGACCGCGGCGGTCACCAGCAGAGCGGTGGTCATCCGGGATCGGCCCCTCCGGGCCAGTCGCCCCACCGAGAGCACCAGGACGACCAGGACGACCGCGCCGATCACCAACTGCCAGAACGGCAGGAGGAGGCCGAGCAGCGCCTCCTCGGCGTGCACCGTGACGCCGAGCCCGGACTCATCCATGCCTGACACTCTGGCACGCCGATGCGCTCCGCGTCGCGGGCTACGCGGGGACCGCCGCCGGCCCCCTTCGACCAACCAGTGATGAACCCTGATTTGCCTTCTCCGGGCCGTCCGCGTAACTTTCTCTCTGCACGGGGGAGGCCGGACAAACCGGCCGAGAGCGGGCGCCAGGCTCGTGGCGGGAACGCCGAGCGAGACTGAGAAATCGGGCGGTGCGGATCACTCCGGAAACGGGGTTGCAGACGCGAAGCCGACCGGGTAGAGTGCTGAAGCCGGCAGGAGCCGGGCGGAGAGCCGCGAAGCGGTGATCGGCCGGTCTGCGGCTTCCCACGACAGTAACGACCGCCGGGTACGGCGTGCGTCGTCGTGGATCAGGACCAAAAAGTTGATCACCTCGGACACGAGGTTGACAACGAAAGTTCGACCAAGTAAGTTTGAGCGGTTGCCCCGAAACGGGGTCCCAGCGAGTGGGGCTTTTGATCGGTGTGTGGTTGTTCTTTGAGAACTCAACAGGGTGCTTGAAAAGCCAGTGCCAATTATGATTTATACCCCGGACTGGTGGTCCTTTTGGATTGCTGGTTGGGATTCCTTTGGCAACATTTGTTTGTTGTCAGGATG